>DVLP01000395.1 GCA_018715445.1 Candidatus Avipropionibacterium avicola
CGGTAGCGGAAGCTCAGGTCCTCGTTGCCCTGCGGGGTCGACTTGCGGCCCTGCTGCTGCCAGCCGTCGGCGGTCCACTGGTGTCGGTACAGGTCGCCGGCGGCGTTGGAGCCGCGGCTGACGCTGAAGAACCAGTCCCCACCGCCGGTGGTGGCCCCACCCTGGGCATTCGCCCCGTGAGCGGCACCGTTGACGGCGGGCAGCCGGGCGACGTTGTCGGCGGTGGCGACCCCGTCGGCGTCCGCGTCGATCCTCAGCCCGTCCATGTCCCAGGCGGTGACCCGCCCGGGGGTGGAGTCCTCTGTCCGGCTGCAGAACTCGCCGATCACCAGACGGTGCGGGCTGGCGGCGCGGTCCAGCGACATCCACGAATTGTGGATCGGTCCACTGGTGCTGCACCGCTTGTCGGCCACCTCCGGGCTCTGCCACCGGCCGGACTGGGGGACCATGTAGCGGTAGCCGTGACCGTAGTAGGTGTCGCCGACCTTGCCGATCTTGTCGGAGTCGGTGACGTCGCCGTTCGGGTCCTCGGTCAGGTCCCAGATGGTGTTCAGGTCGAAGACCCGTACGCCCTCGTAGCTGTCGGCGACGTAGAGCTGGTCGCCGTACCAGACGATGCCGCCGGCGTGCAGGCTCAACGGGGCGTAGCTGCCCTCACCGTCAGGGACCACCAGCAGCAGGTGTCGGTACTTCTTGGTCTGGGTGTCGAGCAGCGTGATCCGCGCGCCCTTGTCGCCCTTGTGGTACCAGCTGACCATGAGGCCGTGGTGGCCCTCCCAGTCCTCGCTGTCGCTGGCATCGGAGTCGCTGGTGACTCCTTGGGGCCACCAATTGGCCGAGGCATTGTCGTCGGACTGCAGGCACCATCGCACCTGCGGGTTCGCCTTCAGCCCGCTCACCTTGCAGTCGGAGCCGTACGTGGCCTTGCGGTTGGCCTTGGTGAAGACCTCACCCAGGTCGGCCCTGTCGAGGTCGATGCCACCGGACCCGGTGGTCGACCAGGACATGGTCACGTCAGCGGCGGCGTCCGGCCCCGGTGGCGCGGCGGCGCCGGGGGTGGCGAGGCCGAGTGGTGTGGCGAGTGCAGCGGCGATCAGGCCTGCCGCAATCCGGCGGATGAGCATGGTGCCCCCTGGGGGTGGAGCGGTACGGGCAGAGCTCCACCTTGGCAGATCCCGTGGCCCGGGCGCAGGGAATTTTGCCCGGGCCCGAACTCAGAGGACGCGGTCGCGCCCGGCCAACAGCCCCATCACCAACTGCACGCCCAGCACGACGACCATCGGTGCGAGCGCGCTCGCCCAGCTGCCGGTGACATCGTGCAGCGCACCGATCAGGATCGGTCCACACGCCGCGATCAGGTAGCCGATCGACTGGGCCATGCCCGACAGCCGGGCCGCTTGGTCGTGGTGCGCGGTGCGCAGTCCGAACAGCGACAGGGCCACCACGATGGCGGCGCCGCAGCCCAGCCCGCCGGCGATCGCCCACAGCAGCCCCAGGCTCGGGGCGAGGGCGAGTCCGGTCAGGCTCACGGTCATCATGATCGTGGCGGCAGCGATCAGGGCTCGCTGGTCACGGGACCGCTTGAGCAGGGCAGCGGCACCGAGCGTGGCGAGCAGGCCTGCGGCGTTCAACGCCGACTGGTGCAGACCGGCGGTCGCTGGGGCGATCCCAGCTGCCTGCTCGATCGACGGCATCCAGGTGATCAACACGTAGAAGCCGGTCGACTGCAGTCCCATGAACAGGGTGACCTGCCACCCCAGCGCCGTCCGCCACGGTGACCGATGCCCCGCGACCGGCTCGATCGGGCCGGCCAGACGTGAGCGGGACCGCAGCTGGGGAGCGAACACGGCGAAGGCGATCAGGGCCAGACCGGCCCACAACCCGAGCGACACCCGCCAACCGTGCTCGGCCATGCCGGCGATCGGGACCGACACCCCGGCGGCGATCCCGGCCATCCCGGACTGGACCGCGGAGTAGAGCCCGGTCACCGGTCCGATCCGGGTCGGGAAGTCGCGCTTCACCAGGGCAGGGATGGTGACGTTGAGGATCGCGATCGCGCAGCCCAACCCGGCCGTACCGAGCCAGATCGCTCCCGTGAAGGGAGCTGAGCGCAGCACGATCGAGGCCGCCAGCGCGACCAGCGCGACCCCGAGCGACCGCTCGATGCCGATCCGTCGGGCCAGTGGTGGCGCCAGGGGGGAGATGACCGCGAAGGCGATCAGCGGCAGGCTGATCAGCACCGAGGCCGTCATCGCCGAGAACCCGAGGTCGGCCCGTACGGTGTCGAGCACCGGCCCGACCGAGGTGATGCTGGCCCGCAGGTTGGCCGCCACCAGGAGCAGCCCGACCAGGACGAAGCCCGGTCGCAACCCGCGGGTGGTCACTGCCAGCTGAATTCAGCGAGCACGGGCCGATGGTCCGAGGCGCGCACGTCGAGCACCACCGCCCGGACCGGGTCGAGCTGTCGGGCGAAGATGTGATCGATCCGGATCGTCGGCGCGTCCGAGGGATAGGTCAGGGCGGCAGCCTGATCGAGGCTCTCGGCTGCGTCGCGCAGTCCGTCACTGAGCAGACGGACCTCGGGATCGTCGGGACGGGCGTTCAGATCGCCCAGCACCACGGCGGGTCCGTCGGTCGCATCGAGCAGGGAGCGCACCTGGAGCGCCTGGTGGCGGCGCTGCTCGGGTGAGCGGTGGTCGAGGTGGGTGTTGATCACCTGGAGACGGTGGCCGTCGATCTCGATCTCGGCGCAGCCGGCCCCGCGAGGCTCGTCGGTGGTGCCGTCCAGGTTGGTCAGCGCGTGCGCGGTGAAGGAGTGCATCCGGTGCGGTGTCAGGATCGCGTCACCGAACTGGCGCCGCTGGCTGCGTCCCGACTCGGGCTCGAGGTCCAGGCCGGGGGAGAACTCACCGGTCCACCCCAGCCGCGCGGCGAGCTCGGCGGTCTGATCGGCCCACTCGCTCCGCTCGCCATAGTGTCGGTCGACCTCCTGCAGGCCGACCACATCGGGCTCGGCGGCCGCGATCACGTCGGCGGTCCGCTCGAGGTTGAGCTCGCGATGGATGTCCTTGCCGGCAAGGATGTTGAAGGTCATGATGCGAAGGGGACGAACGGCCATGGTCCCGATCCTGCCAAAGACCACGAGGAGCAGCACACGATGACCGACGACCGGGACGTCACCGTCCCGAAGCAGCCTCCTGTCTCTCCTCACGTCTCCCACTGCATCCTGCGTGGTGACGGCACCGAGCTGAGCAGTCACGACGCGGATCGTCCCTGCTATGCGGCGAGCACGGTCAAACTGGCCGTCCTCGCAGCCCTGGGGCGCGAGGTCGCTGCGGGCACGATCCGCCTCGACGAGCAGATCGGGGCCAAACACGTCTTCGCCAGCAAGGTCCCCGGTGCCCCTGACTTCCGGCTCGTGCCCGACGACGTCGACCGCGGACTACCGCCGGAGGGGACGCCGATGAGCATCGGTGAGGTCGCTCGTCGCATGATCGTGGTGTCGTCGAATGAGTGCACCAACATGTTGGTCGAGCGGCTCGGGATCGAGCTGATCGGTGCGGTGATCGCCGATGCCGGTGCCGAGGGGGTACGGATGGGGCGCGGCTTCGGCGATGTCGCCGCAGTCCGGGCCTTCGGCGTGGCCAACCACGTCACGGCCCGTGGGCTGGCCCGACTGATGGCTGCCCTGATCACCGGCAGGCTCTGCGAGGATGACCGGGTGAACACCTGGATGACCGACCTGCTCCAGGCGCAGGCTTCCCCGGTGCTGGCCGCCGACCTGCCGGCCGGGGTGCGGTGGGGGAGCAAGGACGGTTACGTCACCGGGATCCGCCACGACGTCGCCTGGTTCGGCGCGCCCGGTCCCGAAGCGCTGGTGGTCGCGGTCTGCACCGAGGGTGTCGACCATGACGCGGCGAACCAGGCCATCGCCACCATCGGGCGGATCGCCCACGACCTCGCAGGAGAATCGCACGCATGGACACCGTGATCCCGGTCATCGACGGCCACAACGACCTGGCCTGGGCGCGCCGGGTGAAGTACGGCTATGCCACGGCTGGACTGGATGCCCACGTCCCCGACCTCCACACCGATCTGGACCGGCTGGAGGCCGGCGGCGTCGGAGGTCAGTTCTGGTCGGTCTGGGTCGATTCCGTGCTCGAAGGTGCGGAGCAGGTGACCGCGACCCTGGAGCAGATCGACTTCGTCCATCGTTTCGTCGAGGCCCACCCCGACCGGTTGATGACGGCCCGGACCGCTGCCGACGTACGGCAGTCGCTGGCCGAGGGGCGGATCGCCTCGCTCATCGGCGTGGAGGGCGGCGACCAGATCAACGGATCGCTCGCCGTGCTGCGCGAGTACGCCCGCCTCGGTGCGCGTTACATGACCCTGACCTGGTCGCGCACGATCGCCTGGGCCGACTCGGCCACCGACGATGCCTGCCACGGTGGGCTGACCGGGTTCGGCCGCGCCGTGGTCCGTGAGATGAACCGGATCGGCATGCTGGTCGACCTGGCCCACGTCGCACCGTCGACGATGCGTGACGCGCTGGACGTGTCGACCCGTCCGGTCCTGGTGTCACACTCGGGAGCGCTGGCGCTGTGCGACCACCCCCGCAACGTGCCTGACGACGTGATCGCCCGGATCGGGGAGAACGACGGGGTCGTGATGGTCGCCTTCGTCCCGTCCTTCCTGTCGCCGGCGCGCAAGGACTGGGTGAGGGCTGGCGCCGAGGGCGATCCGCCGCCGGTGACGATCGCCGACGTGGCCGACCACATCGACCATGTCCGCGAGGTCGCCGGCGTCGCGGCAGTCGGGCTGGGCGCCGACTACGACGGGACCGATGCGATGCCCACCGGCCTGGGCGATGTCGGGCACTACCAGGAACTGCTGGCCGAGTTGTCGGACCGGGGCTGGTCGCACGCCGAACTCGAGGCCGTGGCCCACCAGAACGTGCTGCGGGTGCTGGAGGCCTCCGATCCCGACCACCGGGCCTTCCTGGCTGGGCAGGCCGGCGAGCCGGAGATGCCACGACGCGTGCTGGTCGTGGTCAACGATCCCGGCTCTGGACCGCGGCGGGCCACCCGGTGGCTGGCCCAGGCCGGTCTGAGCTGCGACGTCCGCGCCGGGGCCGACGGGCTGCCCGAGACCCTCGACGGCTACCACGGTCTGCTGCTGCTCGGCGGTGGACTGATGCCGGACGATGATCAGACCGCACCGTGGCTGCCCCGGGAACGTGACCTCGCGGCCCGGGCGATCGAGGCTGACCTACCGACCCTGGGGATCTGTCTGGGCGGCCAACTGCTCGCCCATGTCGCCGGAGGCGAGGTCAGGGCCAAGCACGGACCACGGGAGCGGGGGATGCTCCCGATCACCGTGACCGCTCCGGGGGTCGAGGATGCGGTCATCGGGCGGCTCGGGTCGCAGGCACCGATGGTCGAGAACCACGTGGACCAGATCGTCACCCTGCCCGAGGGTGCGGTGCACCTGGCCTCGACCGAGGCCGTGGCCCATCAGGCGTTCCGGTTGGGCGAGCACGTCCGCGGCCTGCAGTTCCACCCCGAGGTGGCCGCTGCCGAACTGGTGCGGTGGAGTGATGCGAGCGAGTTCATCACCGCCGCCCAGGAGTCGGCCGAGGACAACACCCGGGCCAGTCGCGACCTGTTCTGGGCCTTCGCTGCCGAGGTCAACGTCCCGCCGCAGTGATGTCGGGCGGTGATGCCGGGACGGAATGCTCCCGGCACCGCACTCATTCGCGGACGAAGCGGTAGCCCATCCCCCGTACGGTCTCGATGCGGTCGGCGCCGATCTTGCGCCGCAGCGTCCGCACGAAGACGTCGACCACGTTGGAGCGCGGATCGAAGTCGGTGTCCCACACCTGACCGAGCAACTGTTCCCGTGACAACACCTGACCGGGATGCTCCATCAGCACCTGCAGCAGCGTGAACTCGCGGGCGGTCAGGGAGACCTCGGCGCCGGCGACTTCGACGCGTCGGGTCCGCAGGTCGAGGACCACGTCGGTGACCTCGATGCGGTGGGGTGCCTGGGCGCTCGGTCCCTGCTCCTCCCGCAGCCGCAGTCGGATCCGGGCGAGCAGCTCGGCGAACTGGAAGGGCTTGGTGACGTAGTCGTTGGCGCCGCTCTCCAGCCCGGTGACGGTGTCGTGGACCGAGTCGCGCGCGGTGAGCATGATGACCGGCAGGGTGCTGCCCGAGCCGCGCAACCGTTCGAGGACCTCCCACCCGTCCATGCCGGGCAGCCCGATGTCGAGCACCACCAGGTCACAGGCGCCGGCCTCGGCGATCGCCAGCCCGGTCGCACCGTCGCGGGCCACCACGGTCTGGTGACCGGCCGAGCGTAGGCCCTTTTCGACGAAGGAGGCGATCCGCTCCTCGTCCTCGACGATCAGGATGGTGCTCATCGCTGGTCACTGTGTCCTTTCCGGGAAGGGTCAGGGCGCTTTCGGTGAGGCCAGGGTCGTGTCGGCCGGGGCGGGTGCCGGCACCCAGAGCCGGAAGCAGGCGCCTCGGTCCTCGACATTGTGCACCTCGACCCCACCGCCGTGGCCATCGGCGATGGCCTTGACGATGGCCAACCCCAGACCGGCTCCGGCGCGTTGGCTGTCGTCGGGTCGGTCCTGGACCAGTCCTCGGGCGAAACGCTCGAAGAGTCGCTCGCGGTCCGTCTCGCTGACGCCCGGGCCGTCGTCGGTGACGGTGAACTCGACGATCCGGCCCTGCTCGGTCTCGGCGAACCGAGCGGCCAGGTCGATGCGATCGTCGGTCCCGGTGTGTTGGACCGCGTTCTGGCACAGCTGCAGCACCGCCTGGATGATGCGTTGGCGATCGAGCGAGGCCTCGCCCTCGGCGACCTCCTGGAGGCGCCAGCGCCGCTCACCCAGTGGGGTGACCAGGGCGTCGAGTTCGATGCAGAGCTCGGCGACGTCCACCGGCCCGTCGATCCGGATGAAGTCGGGCTGCTCCGCCTTGGCCAGCACCAGCAGGTCGGAGACGATGCGACTCATCCGGTCGAGCTCCTGGGTGACCAGGGCAACGGTCTGCTGCCGTTCGGTCGGGTCATCACTCATCAGCTCGAGGTGGCCCCGGATGATCGTGATCGGCGTGCGCAGCTCGTGGCCGGCGTCGTCGACGAAGCGTTTCTCGGTGGCGAAGGCCTTCTCGAGGCGGTCGAGCATGCCGTTGAAGGTGCTGCTGAGCTCGGCGATGTCGTCACGGCCCTGGACCTCGATCCGGCGGGTCAGGTCGCGCTCGGTGATCTCGGCGGCGGTGCGCTGGACCAGTCGGATCGGACGCAGGATCTGACCACTCACCAGCCAACTGGCCACCGCCGAGACCAGCAGGGTGGCCAGGGAGACCATCACCAGCAGCCGGATGGTCCGGTCGGCCTCGGCGGTCATCGGTGCGGTGAACACCAGCACCACCAGGTGGCCGCCGACCTCGCCGGTCGGGGTACGGATCTCGACCTGGCCCCACCGCATGGTCCCGTACGGGGTCTCGGTGACCCCGCTCGGGGAGCTCAGGACGAGCTGCTGCAGCTCGGGGTGGGCGCTGAAGCTGAACGCCGACGGGACGTCGGGTCCGTTGTTGGCCAGCAGCTGTGGGGAGCCGGAGACGAAGCCGTACAGCACCTCTCCTCGGTCCGGGTAGCGCAACCGCAGGTAGTCGGTCAGCAGGTCCTCGGTCGAGGTCGGCGCCGGGTCGGTCTCGCCGCGCGAGGCCGTGAAGTGTTGGAACTCCCGCAGGGTCGTGGCGATGTGGTCGTTGGCGCGGGTGGCGACCTCGGTGTGCAGGGAGCCGTGGAGGACGACGACCACCGAGGCGAGGCCGGCCACCATCACGGCGGTGATCCAGCCGACG
The DNA here is from genome assembly GCA_018715445.1 of Candidatus Avipropionibacterium avicola. Classification (GTDB taxonomy): domain Bacteria; phylum Actinomycetota; class Actinomycetes; order Propionibacteriales; family Propionibacteriaceae; genus Avipropionibacterium; species Avipropionibacterium avicola. The sequence goes on from DVLP01000395.1 coordinate 7,878, forward strand.
ATCCGCCAGCGAGCCGGGATGGTGCGGCG
>DVLP01000396.1 GCA_018715445.1 Candidatus Avipropionibacterium avicola
GGGATGCTGGCCAGGCCCGGGTACTGCGCGACCTTGTCGCCGCCGATGAACTCGCCCAGGTCGGTGAACTTCGCCTCGAGCAGCTTGGGCAGCTCCGGGGTGCTGACCATCTGCACCAGGTCGGGCAGCTGGTCGCCGGCGACCAGGGTCTGGAACTTCTCGTTGTACTGGGTACTCAGGATGACCGTGGTCGGGAGCTCGTTGCCGAGGTCGGCCTGGAGCATCTTCCACCAGTTGCTCTCGTTGCGCGAGACGTTGGCGGTGATGCCCTGGCTCAGGATCGAGATCGGCTCGGTCTCGGGCAGCGGGTACTCGGTGACCTTCTGCGGTGCGTCCGGGTAGGTGTAGAACCCGTTCGGGATGCCGAGCTCGGCATCACCGGGCAGGTCGGCCTCGACACCGGTGAACTCGGTGTAGGTGGGGGTGACGTCACTGGCCGACCCTCCGCCTCCGCCTCCGCTCCCACCGGTCGGGCCGTCCGACCCGGAACGACAGGCGGAGAGCCCGGCACCCACTCCCACGGCAGTGGTGGCGGCCAGCAAGCTACGTCGATTCAACACTTGGAGATCCCTTCGACACGATCAACATCATTGGTGGCAGATCAGGGTCGCGCCCAGCTCCCCGCATGCCCAGTTCTGAACATGTCCAGTTCCGGACACCCTGAATTACCCCTTTGTTCGACGTTATACGCGGGGTCGTGGGATGTCCAGCATTTCGGCGCGACGCAACCGGGTCGTAACCTTGGGAGGATCGGCATGGCGGGACGCCCCGAGGAGGCCGTACGGGACCTCGGCGAACCGGACCGCGGCTCGGAGGGATGTGCTCCCCCGGTAGGGCTCGAACCTACGACAACTCGATTAACAGTCGAGTGCTCTGCCAACTGAGCTACAGGGGATCGCGCCATCACTGGCGACCCGCAAAACTTAGCTCAGACCGACCCTGATCGCAAACTCGTTGGTGGCCTCAGGTCGACAATCGGACGGCATGGGGATCGTCGATCCCACGGCGCTGCAGACGTCGCCGCACGAGTGCCAGCGCCCGCTCCTCCAGCCGTCGGACGGTGGCCGGGCTAACCGCCATCAGGGTCGCGGTCTCGGTGTAGTTGCGTGGCGCGTGGCCGTCGAATCCGTAGCGCAGCTCGAGCGCGCTCCGTTGGGCCTGGCTGAGGTCGTCGGCCACCTCCGACCACGGCACCACCTGCCGCTCCCGCTCGGCGAAGCCGTGGTCGACGCACCCCGGCAGCACCGCCTCGACCAGGGGCAGCATCACCGGGTCCGGGCGGTCGACGTCGGTGCCGCTGCGGACCCGACGGATGGTCGCGTGGTCAGCGAGCGAGGCCAGCACCCGGGCCCGGATCCAGCGGTAGGCATAGCTCGAGAACCGGACGCCACGGCGATGGTCGAACCGGCGGATGGCCTCGGTCAGGCCGAGGCAGCCCTCCTGGAACAGGTCCTCGTGAGGAACCGCGCTGTGCGCGGCGATGCGGGAGGTGATCATGCGGACCAGACGGAGGTTGGCCGCCAGGAACATGTCCTCGGCCTGTCGCCCACGTCTGATCAGGGCCGCAAGTTCGGCATCGGTGGCGTCGGTGGCGAGTCGGCGGTGGCCGTACCTCACCTCGGCAGCGAGCAGGCCGACCTCGACCGTCGCCGCCAAGCTGCGTTCCTGCTCCGCGGTGAGCAGTCGGGTGTCCGGAAGGTGCATGACCCCACCGTCGACCGGGATCGCCGATCGTGGACGGGCCACCGACGAGCAGTGGATGGAGACACCGGTGTGTCCACCACCCCAGGATCGGCCTCATGACCGGGCCTGGATCCACACGTCACTCTGCGCCAGCAGGCTCAGGTGGCGCCGACCGCCTGCTGCTTGAGCTGGGCCCGCTCCGACTCGAGTCCGAGCAGGACGGAGAACATCTGGTTGTACTGGGTCGTCTGGGTCAACGGGTCGGTGCGCTGCAGTTTCGACTTGAGATCGGCGATCCGACCCATCAGCCGGATCAGGCGCAACTGGGCGCTGAGGGCGACGGCAAAACCGGAGTCCAACTCCCGGTTGGTGTGCATGGCCTCCACGGTCAGGGCCACGGCCAACTGCTGCAGCGCTTCGGGGGCCTCGGCCCGGACGCGGTCCGACCAGTCCCCGCCGGGCTCGCCGGTCGCCCGCACCGTGACGGCGGCGGTGAAGACGGCTCGGTAGGCCGGATGGGCGAAGTCGTCCTCGGTGAGCCCGTGGAACTCGGCGCCGAAGGCCTCCGGGGCCTGCAGGACGAGTTTGGTGGTCTCCCGTTCGACGGTGAGGTGACGGTCGTGCGGGTCCGGCAGCTCCGGACCGGCCGGTTCGTCCTCGGCTGGCGGCTCAGGATCGATCACCCGTACCGGCTCCGGTTCGCTGCGACGCCGGCTGGTGGGACGCAACACCTCGGCCCGAACCTCGTCGATGTCCAGGCCGACCATCTGGGCCAGCTCACGGATGTAGCCGCTGACCATCGACTGGTCACGGACCGAGGCCACCAGGGGCGCCGCCGCCCGCAGGGCCTGGACGCGACCCTCGACCCGGTCGAGGTCGTAACGCTGGACCACGTTGCCCATCACGAACCGGTAGAGCGGGACCCGGCGGGCGACCAGTTCACGGACCGCGGCGTCACCGTGGCTCAACCGCAGGTCGCAGGGGTCGAGTCCGGTCGGCTCCACGGCGACATAGGTCTGGGACACGAAACTCGCGTCGTCGTCGAAGACCTTCAGTGCTGCGTTCTGGCCGGCGGCGTCACCGTCGAAGGTGAAGATCACCTCGCCGTGGAAGGCATCGTGGTCCCCCATCAGGCGGCGCAGCAGCCGCCCGTGGTCATGGCCGAAGGCGGTGCCACAGGAGGCCACGGCGGTGTCGACGCCGGCCAGGTGGCACGCCATCACATCGGTGTAGCCCTCGACGATCACGGCCTGCGACCGCTTGCCGATCGCGGTTCGCGACATGTCCAACCCGTAGAGCACCTGTGACTTCTTGTAGAGCGGGGTCTCGGGAGTGTTGACGTACTTGGCGGGGAGCCGGTCGTCCTCATGGATCCGCCGGGCGCCGAAGCCGAGTACGGAGGTGGCGGAGTCCTTGATCGGCCACAGCAACCGGCCCTGGAAGAAGTCCCAGCCACGATCGCGGACCAGGCCACCCTGGACCAACTCCTCATGGCTGAATCCCTTGGAGCGCAGGTGGTCGGCCAGCTGACGTCCACCACGGGGGGCATAGCCGAGACCGAACTGCTCGGCCGCGCCGCGGTCGAAGCCGCGCTCGGCCAGGAACTGACGGGCCACCAACGCATCGGGACCGGCCAAGTGCTCGGCATAGAAATCGGCGGCCAGCTGGTGGGCCTCCAGGAGCCGCATCCGCAGACCGGGCGCCAGACTCGGTCCGCCGCCCTCGGTGTAGCGCAACTGGATCCCGACCCGGTCGGCCAGGCGCTGGACCGCCTCGGCGAAGGTCAGGTTGTCGATCTTCTGCACGAAGGTGATGACGTCTCCGCCCTCACCACACCCGAAGCAGTAGAACAGCCCCTTGCCCGGGGTCACCTGGAAGCTCGGGGTCTTTTCGTCGTGGAACGGGCAGAGGCCCTTCTTGGAACCACCGCCGGCATTGCGCAACTGGAGGTAGCCGCCGACGATCTCGTCGATCCGGGCGCGCTCGCGGACCGCCGCCACGTCCTCGTCCACAATCCTGCCTGCCACGGCGCGCAGTCTACTGCCCACCTGCCGCACCCCCGACTGCTATCGGTCACCGATCAGGTGGTCGGTCGTCAGGTGGGTGAACTCGATCGGGTCGGGGGTGATCCCCCGGGACTGCTGGGCCTCACGGAACTGCGCCCAGGCCTCGACGACCGCCCCGGAGAACTCCGGCGGCAGGTCCATGGTCTGCTCCACGATCGACGGCCAGTCGGTGGCACCGACGCCCAGGGCCTGAGCCAGCGTCGGGGCCTGCGCGGCCAGCCCTCGGGCGGTCGTCGCGTCGAGCAGGCCGAGCCGGTCGAGCACATAGGAGTCGAGCAGGCGCAGCATCGGTCTGCCGTCGTAGCGATTCGCCATCACACCACCGTACCGAGGGGTGGTTCCGACACCGGACGACCTAGAGTGAGCAGTCGTGGCGACCAAGAACAAGACGCAGGCCAGGATCGTCTGGGCAGTCATCCTCACCGCACTGGCCGCGGTCATCGTCGGCTGGGTCGTGTACGACGCGCTCCCCCGGCCGGTGAAGGGGCAGATCGGTCTGGTCCCGAAGGTCGACCGGTTCTCCTACTCCAGCTGGCGCAGCGAGCTCGACCTGAGCAAGGACAGCGCCGGGGATGCCACCCTGACGGTCACCGAGACCCTGGTGGCCAGGTTTCCCGACCGGGACCAGAACAAGGGCATCGTGCGCGGGATCCCGACCAAGTACCGCAGTGCGATCGACGACGTCAGCGTCACCGACGGCGACGGCAACTCGGTCCCGTACACGACCGAGTTCGACTACGAGAACAACGTCTACTGGATCCTCACCGGCAACGACGACTACGTCCGCGGCGAGCAGACCTACGTGATCCACTACACCTTCAGCGACGCCATGGTGAGCACGCCCACGTCCGCAGTCCAGGAGCTCTACTGGAACC
>DVLP01000397.1 GCA_018715445.1 Candidatus Avipropionibacterium avicola
GAACCAGCAGTACGGGGGCCAACAGCAGCAGTACGGAGGCCAGCAACCCGGTGCTCAACAACCTGGTGCCCAACAACCTGGGGCCCAGCAGAACCCGTGGGACGGTCAGCAGAACCCGTGGGGGCCTGGGCCGGACCAGCCCGGTGACGGATCGGGGAGTCCGTGGTCGCGACCCTGACCGAGGCCGAGTTCGCCGGGCATCCGATCCGGATCCGCCGCAGCACGCGCCGCCGCAAGACCGTCACCGCGGTCCGCGACGGTGAGCACATCGTGCTGCAGGTGCCGGCGAGGCTGCGTCGCTCCGAGATCGACGAGGTGATGGCCGAGCTGGTGCCGAAGCTGCTGGCCCGCGAGGAGCAGCGTCAACGCGTACCCAGTGACGACGAGCTGATGGCCAGGGCGCAGACGCTGATCGATCGGTACCTGTCCGACCAGGTGCTGACGCCGTTGACCTCGGTGCGCTGGGTCACCAACCAGAGCCAGCGCTGGGGCTCGTGCAGCACCCGGTCCGGAGCGATCCGCCTGTCCCACCGGTTGCGTTCGATGCCGGAGTGGGTGGTCGACAACATCCTGTTGCACGAGCTGGTGCACCTGGTGCAACCCAACCACTCGCCCCAGTTCTGGGCGCTGGTGCAGCGCGACCCCAACTGCGAGCGGGCCAATGCCTACCTCGACGGCTGGACCGACGCCATGGCCCACCGCGACCGGCCAACACCATTCTGAGCGGGGCGACCGCGAGGGTTCAGCCTGATGTGTCGTCGCGGGGGTCGTCGCCGCGACGCTCCTCGGCATCGAGCAACTTGGCCAGCTCGGCATCGAAATCGGTGCCGGACTCGTCGGTCGAGGCGTCCCGCTTGGGGCCCGACTCGACGAAGCCGAGGGGATCGTCCAGATCCTCGGTGCCGGGCATCACGTCCGGGTGACGCCACGGCTCGTCGCGACCGGCGGCATCCTTCTTCTCCTGCAGGGCGGCCCACAGGTTGGCGGCATCACGCAGTCGCCGGGGCCGTAGCTCCAGGCCGACCAGGCTGGCGAAGGTGGCTTCGGCCGGCCCGCCGGTGGCGCGGCGTCGCCGCATCTGCTCGGCCAGCGGCACCGCCGAGGGCATCCAGCGCGCGGCAGCCTGGGCGACCACATGGTCGACCCAGCCTTCGACCAGGGCGAGCATCGTCTCCAGGCGCACCAGCACCGCCTGCTGCTCGGGGGTCTGCTGCGGGGAGAACAGGTTGCCGGTCAGGCGCTCCTGGAGTGACTCGAGGTCGGACAGGTCCATGTCGCCGATGGCGTCCTCGATCGCGGAGCTGTCGATCCGGATCCCTCGGGCGTACTCCTCGACCAGGCTGAGCAGGGTGCTGCGCAACCAGGTGGTGCCGTGGAACAGCCGCTGCCGGGCGCACTCGCGCAGCGCGAGGTAGAGGTAGATGTCGGTGGTGGACTGGTCGAGGCCTTCCCCGAACTTCTCCACCCCACCGGGCAGCAGCGCGACCTTGTCGTGCAGCGGCAGGCCGATGTCGGTCGCGCCCACGACCTCACCGGCCAGCTGGGCCAACGCCTGACCGAGCTGGATGCCGAACATCCCTGCGCCGGAGGAGCGGACCATCGGCGCGAGCATCTTCTCGATGTCACCGAACTGGGCGGCCTCCTCGGCCGGCGGGGTCAGCGACTCCTGCATCGCATCGGCAATGCTCGAGGCGACCGGCTCGACCAGGCCCTGCCACACCGGCTGGGTGTTGTCGATCCACTCCGCACGGCTCCAGGCGAGCGGTTCACCGGGCACCCGGGGGAAGTCGGTGACATCGTCCAGCCACACCTCGGCGATCGTGACCGCTTCCCGCACCCGCTCCCGCTGGGTCGCGGTCGGCACCGGATCGGGCCCGAGCTGGGCCGAGGTCTTGCGGGCGGTGTCCTTGGCCAGGTCCCAGTTGACCCCGCCCTCGACCGAGCCACCCAGGGGGCCGCCCGCACCGAACAGTCCACCGAGGCCGCCTGCGCCTCCGGTGGCACCGAAGACCTGACCACCCTGACCGAGCTGCGACAGCGTGCGCTGGACCTGGGCGAACAGTTCTTCCATGCCCTCCGGCTGCTCCGCGCCGCCGGCCCCGCCGAGCTGACCGAACAGCTGGTTGAACATGGCCTGGAAGTCTCCGGGCGTACCGCCGGGCTGGTTCGCGCCCGATCCCTCGGAGCGCCCCGAATCCCCCGAGCCTGCCGAATCGTCGGACCGGTCCGGATCGTCGGAACGATCAGGATCGTTGGGTTGCTCAGCCATCACCACTCCCTGATTTGATGCGTCCTCCCATTCAACCGCACACGACCAACCGACCCAACCCGCGTAGGATCGGATCCCATGGAGACGCCAGAGCCGGAGGCCCCCGATCTGGATGCTCCCGACCTGGAACAGCCCGTACGGGTCCCGTGGTGGCGTCGACCGATCTGGATGACCCCGCAGAGCTGGACCTCGCTGGCGGCCTCGATCGGTTTCCTCTGTGCGGTGATGGTGCTGGCCCTCGTACCGGCCCCGTACGTCGTGTGGGCACCCGGCGGCACCGTCGACACCCTCGGCCACGATGCGTCCGGCGCCCCGCTGGTGGAGGTCTCCGGGGCCGAGACCCATCCGGTCTCGGGACAGCTCGACCTCACGACGGTGTCGGTCACCCGGGTCGACTCCGGGCTGGGGTTCGCTCCGGCCTTCGTGGCGTGGCTGCGGCGTGGGTTCGACACCCTGGACCGCGACCTCTACTACCCGCCGGGCACGACGGCCGAGAGCAGCCGTCAGGAGAGGGCCGCCATGATGTCGCAGTCACAGTTGTCGGCCCGGGTGGCTGCCGCCCGGGCAGCAGGGCTACCGGTGAGCCCCCACCCGATGATTGCCGGCGTCGTGGTGGGTGGCCCGTCCGATCCGGCCCTGCAGCCCGGCGACGTGGTGCTGTCGGTGGCCGGGCAGCCGGTCGAGGATGCCGACACCGTGCTGGTGGCGCTGGCCGCCGCCCTGACCGAGGGAGACCTGGGCGACGGCGACGAGCTCGACTGGCAGGTCCGCCGTGACGGTGAGGACCTCACCGTCACCACCTCGGTCCGTGCCGGGGACACCGTCGAGGACCGCCTCGGTGTGCAGCTGATCGATGGCTTCGACACCCCCTTGACCGTCCGCTACGGGATCGACGAGGAGATCGGCGGACCGAGCGCCGGGCTGGTGTTCAGCCTGGCGATCTACGACGTGGTGACCCCGGGGGAGTTGCTGGCCGGTCGCCATGTCGCCGGCACCGGGACCATCGACACCGACGGCCGGGTGGGAGCGATCGGCGGCATCCAGTCCAAGGTCGTGGCCGCCGAGCGGGCCGGCGCCACCATCTTCCTCGTCCCGGCCGACAACTGTGAGGACCTGGCCGGGTTGCGCACCGACCTCGACCTGATCCGGATCGCCACGCTCGACGAGGCGATCGACGCCCTCACCGCCCTACACGACGACAACCACCTGCACGACGGCAACCACCAGGAGGTACCCCGATGCTGAACGATCCGAACGCACCCGAGCAGCAGAGCGACGGAGGCGACACCGGCCACGCGCTGCTGGCCTGCCTGATGGAGATCGATCGCCACATCGACCAGGCCGGATGGGAGCAGCCGCCGCTGCTGTTCGCGCTGGTGCCGACCGCGGAGCTGGAGGCGGCCGAGCCGCACCTGGCCCGGACTGAGTTGGCCCCACCCGATCGTCTCAGCGCGATCCAGCAGGACGAGTTCGACGCCGGTGACGATGTGGTCGGTGCGCTGGCCCGGGTGATGTGGCCCGATGCGGTCGTGGGCTGCGCCCTGAGCCTGGTCCGTTCCTTCCTGCCGCCGGACGCCGAGGCCGATCTGCCCGACGATCCTGCGCAGGCCGAGACCTACGTCCAGGAGCACCCGCAACGTCAGGACGTCCGGGCCGTCGTCGGGGTGTTGCGTGACGGTCCCACCCAGGGGATCGCCCGCTTGCACACCCATCCCGACGACGTGCTGTCGGGCCCGGATCTGCTGCCCGGGGTCGTCACCGCACTGGCCGGTACGTTCGCCCCGAGCGGCGACGCATAGGCTTGCCCCACACTGATCGACCCGCGACCCAGGAGTGGCCGGACCGTGAGACGCCGAAATGCCCTGTTGCCGACCGCCATCGTTGCCGTGGCGCTGTTGGTGGGCTTCCTGATCTTCACCAACATCTGGACCGACCGTCTCTGGTTCGTCTCGTACGGCTACGGCGACGTGTTCGCCACGATGCTGTGGACCCGGGTCGCCCTGTTCGCGATCTTCGGTGTGCTGCTCGCCGGGGTGGTCGTCGCCAACCTGGCCCTGGCCAACCACTTCCGCCCCAGCGCGAGTCGCAACTCCAGTTCTGAGCTGCTGAACCGCTACCGCGACGCGGTCAAGGGACGCTTCGGGGTCTTCCTGGCCGTCGTCGGCGTCGCGACCGGACTGTTCGGTGGGGCCGCCGGTGCTGCGCAGGCGATGACCTACCAGGCCTGGCGCAACGGTGAGTCGTTCGGGGTGGCCGATCCGCAGTTCAACCTCGACATCTCCTTCTTCGTCTTCGACTACCCGTGGTGGCGTTTCATCACCTCGTTCCTGTTCGGGACGTTGGTGTTCACCTTCATCGTGGTCGCGGTGGTCTACTTCATGCTGGGTGCGGTCCGGATGGCCGAAGCGGGTCAGGCCGACCGTTCGAAGCTGGCCAGCCCGGCCGCGCAGGCCCACCTGTCGATCCTGCTCGGGGTCGCCCTGCTGGTGAAGGCTTTGCAGTACTGGTTGGACACCTACGGGTTGTCGGTCCAGGACAGCGGCCTGCTGACCGGTCTGACCTACAGCTCCGTGCACGCGTCGTTGAATGCGTTGCGCGTGCTCGCGGTGATCGCGGCACTGTGTGCGGTGATGTTCTTTGCCAACGCCCTGGTGCGGCGTTGGGTGGTGCCGGTGGTCGGACTGGTGCTGATGCTGGTCTCGGCCCTGGTGCTGCAGTTGATCTATCCGGCGGCCGTGCAGGCCTTCACGGTGGTGCCGCAGGAGCAGGACCGCGAAGCGCCCTACATCGAGCGCCACATCGCCGCGACCCGTCAGGCGTACGGGGTCGACGAGACCGAGGTGACCCCGTACGAGGCCGAGACGACCGCCAGCCAGGGCCAGTTGCGTGAGGACGCTGCCGCGCTGCCCGGGATCCGTCTGATGGACCCGGCCGTGGTGGGGCCGGCCTTCACCCAGGGCCAGCAGGTGCGTGGCTACTACGCCTTCCCCGAGGTCCTCGACATCGACCGCTACAACCTCGACGGCACCGTCACCGATGCCGTGGTCGGGGTGCGTGAGATCGACACCACCAAGCTGGACCAGGCGACCTGGAACAACCTGCACACCGTCTACACCCACGGCTACGGCGTGGTCGCGGCCTACGGCAACCAGGTCGGTCGCGAGGGCGAGCCGTCCTGGATCGTCGGCGACATCCCGCCGCAGGGCCAGCTGGCCGAGCACGAGCCGCGGATCTACTTCGGTGAGCTCCACCAGGACTACTCGATCGTCGGTGGCGCCCAGGGCTCCAACCCGATGGAGCTCGACACCCCCGGTGGCGGTGAGGGCGGTGGCCCGAAGATGTACACCTACGCGGGCAAGGGTGGCGTCGGGATCGGTGACTTCTTCCACCGGTTGCTGTACGCGATCAAGTTCGCCGACATCAACATCCTGATCTCGGAACGGGTCAACGAGGACTCGAAGATCATCTACGACCGCACCCCCAAGGAGCGGGTCGAGGCGGCCGCCCCGTGGTTGACCGTCGACTCGAATGCGTACCCGGCGATCGTCGAGGGACGTGTGGTGTGGATCGTGGACGGCTACACCACCTCCAACACCTATCCGAACTCGCAGCGGGTCTCGCTGCGGGAGAGCACCACCGACAGCAACACCTCGGGCACGCCGGCCGGGGTGCAGGTCGACACCGGGATCAACTACATCCGCAACTCGGTGAAGGCGGTCGTCGATGCGTACGACGGCACGGTCACCCTGTACGCGTGGGACGAGCAGGACCCGCTGCTGAAGACCTGGCAGAAGGTGTTCCCCGACACGGTGCAGCCGAAGTCGGAGATCCCC
>DVLP01000040.1 GCA_018715445.1 Candidatus Avipropionibacterium avicola
ACGCGACCTGGTGGATCCGCCAGGCCATCACCCGCGCCATGGCCGACCAGGCCCGCACCATCCGCATCCCCGTGCACATGGTCGAGGTCATCAACAAGCTCGCCCGCGTGCAGCGTCAGATGCTGCAGGACCTGGGCCGCGAGCCCACGCCCGAGGAGCTGGCCAAGGAGCTCGACATGACCCCGGAGAAGGTCGTCGAGGTCCAGAAGTACGGCCGTGAGCCCATCTCCCTGCACACGCCGCTCGGCGAGGACGGGGACTCGGAGTTCGGTGACCTCATCGAGGACTCCGAGGCGGTCGTCCCGGCCGACGCGGTCAGCTTCACGCTGCTGCAGGAGCAACTGCACGACGTGCTCGACACCCTGTCCGAGCGTGAGGCCGGCGTGGTCTCGATGCGCTTCGGCCTCACCGACGGCCAGCCCAAGACCCTGGACGAGATCGGCAAGGTCTACGGCGTGACCCGCGAGCGGATCCGCCAGATCGAGTCCAAGACCATGTCCAAGCTGCGCCACCCGTCGCGGTCGCAGGTGCTGCGGGACTATCTGGACTGAGTCCGCCCGGCTCTGCCATGGTGGGGCATGGCTTCGTACGGCTTCTCGCTCAGCAGCCTGGACACCGAACTGTTCGACGGCTGCGGGGTGACCAAGGGTGAGCTGATCGCCTACCTCGAGGCGATGGCTGCGCCGTTGGTGACCGAGCTCGCCGACCGGCCGCTGTCGGTCGTGCGGGCCCGCCCGGGGGCGAAGCCGTTCATGCAGAAGAACCTGCCGGCCCATGCCCCGGACTGGATCCCGACCGCTGACATCTGGGCCGAGACCTCGCACCGCACCGTCCGCTACCCGTTGGTGACCCAGGCCCGTACGGTGATCTGGTTGGGCAACCAGCGGACCGTGGAGTTCCACCCGTCGCTGGTCCGGACCGATCAGGGCGACGCCGATGCACTGGTCCTCGACCTCGACCCGCCCGCCGGGAACGACCTGGTCGCCGGGTTCGCCCGGGCCGCCCGGGTCGCCGGTTTGGTCCGTCAGGTGCTGGACGACTGCGGCCTGGTCGGTCAGGTCAAGACCAGCGGCGCCAAGGGGCTGCACATCCGGGTGCCGATCGCTCCGCTCACCTTCGAGAAGGCCGCTGCGGTCACGCGCGCCCTGGCTGAACGCAGCGCCCGGCTCGACCCGACGATCGCGACCACCGCGTTCATCCGTGACGACCGGGGCGACCGTGTCTTCGTCGACCCCACCCGGGTCGGGGGAGCGACCCTGGTCTCGGCGTGGAGTCCGCGGGCGCGCCCGGGCCTGCCGGTGTCGTACCCGGTGGGCTGGGACGACCTGGACGGACTCGACCCACGGGAGTTCACCGTACGGACCGTGCCCGCCCTGGCCGGTGGGCAGGACCGATGGCAGCGTGACCGGCCGACGCCGGGCACCGTCGCCGAGGAACTGGTCGAGGAGGGGGAGCAGATCCCGGTCCCGCGGGTGGCGGCGATGCACGAGGGGCTTCGGCGGGCACGGGCCCAGCGGGCGTCGAGGAAGCGTTCTTCCTAGACTGGGACCATGGTCAGCCCCCAGTCGCCCGATCCCGAGCAGGCGGACACCGCGCAGGTCGTCGCAGCGGAGGCGGACACCGATCCGGTCGGTGTGGCCATCGTGGCGTGGCGCCTGCGGATCAGCAAGGGGGTCGGCTTGGTGGTGGCCGCGCTGATCGTGCTCGGCTTCGTGCTGGGTGCCGAGGCGACGACCCCGATCCTCGGGGCGATCCTGGCGTTGATGGTGCTGCTGCTGATCGGCCAGGTGGTGACCGCCCTGGTGCTGCGTTCCCGCCGGCGATCCGTACCGTGATCGGCGCTCACGGCGGGCATCCGCGTTAGGCTGATGGGGTGAGCAGCGACAATCCCGGACTGAGGATCGGCAACCAGGAGCGTGACGAGGCCGCTCGGCTGTTGGAGGAGCAGGCCTCCCAGGGCCGGCTGGAGCCGGACGAGCTCAGCGACCGCCTGAGTGCGGTCCGGGCCGCCCGGACCCGTGACGACCTGGGCACCGCCTTCCTCGACCTGCCGGTGGACCCACCGTCGGGCGAGGCCGCCGACTTCCCGCTCTATCCCGGGACCGACGCGGCCACCGGAGCGGCGAGTACGCCCGTGGGTCAGGGGATGGCCGTCCCGTCGAGCGGGACCACCCCGGCCCCACCGCCTCCGCCCGGTCAGGGCGCACGGAGCGAGGTGAGCCCGACCACGAAGCGGATCGGCACCGTCGTGATGGCGCTGCTGTGGCCGCTGGCGATCGTCATCAACTTCGTCGCCGGCTGGCACCTGTGGTGGCTGTTCCTGATCCCGATCTTCGGGGCCGGCTGGATCGCGTACGCCTTCGGGCTCGGCCAGCATCCGGGCGAGGAGCGTGTCGAACGCCACGAGCGCCGTCAGGAGCGCCGTCGGGACCGTCACGGCGAGTGACGACAGCCCAGTGAGACAACAGAGCCCGGACCCCCACGGGGCCCGGGCTCTGGTCGGCTGACTGGTTCGGCCTCAGCCGATCCGGTGGCTCTCGTCCTGGATCTTCAGCGCAACCTGCTTGAGCTTGTCCTGGTGCTCCTTGCCGTGGTGCGCGCAGAAGAGGAGCTCGCCGGACGGCATGGTGACCCTGACATAGGCCTGTGCCCCGCACCGATCGCAACGGTCGGCAGCGTTCAGGGTGGCGTCCTCGATGGTGGTGGTACTCACGATGGGCCCCTCTCTTCCTGCGGTCGTCTCGGGTGTCCCACGGCCCGGACGAGGGTCTCGGGCGTGGCTCCCGATTGCTTCAACCGAGCTGTCACACCTTTTGTTCCCCGCCGCGAGTGATGTGGACCACCCGGGTCTGGTTGAGTTGTTGGGTCCGCCGCTGACACCTGCGGTCCTCCTCCTCACCCCAGATGCTACCTGTCGGTCAAGACCAGTCCACCGACATCCCGACCGTCGGCGAGGCGTCGGGTCCAACTTGTGATCTGACGGCTCCGCCACGGGCTCCGGATCCCGGGCCGAGCAGGGGCGGCGTCGGTGTGAACCCGTGTCGGACCGGCATCCGGCGGCCCCCAGCGCATAGGCTCGGCGGGTGCCACCCAAGACATCATCCGACTACGAAGCCAGGCACCTGCTGGTCCTGGAAGGCCTGGAAGCGGTCCGCAAGCGTCCCGCGATGTACATCGGCTCGACCGACATCCGCGGGCTCATGCACTGTGTCTGGGAGATCATCGACAACGCGGTGGACGAAGCGCTGGCCGGTTACGGCGAGAGCGTCGAGGTCACACTGCGCTCCGACGGTGGGGTCACCGTCGTCGACCACGCCCGCGGCATCCCGGTCGACAAGGAGCCTCGAACCGGGCTGAGCGGCGTCGAGGTCGTCTTCACCAAGCTTCACGCCGGCGGCAAGTTCGGCGCCGGGTCCTACAACGCCACCGGCGGGCTGCACGGGGTCGGTTCCTCGGTGGTCAATGCCCTGTCCTCCCGCCTCGACGTACGGGTCACCCGCGGCGCGACCGTGTGGGGGATGTCCTTCCGTCGTGGCACGCCCGGCACCTTCGACGGTGACGGTCCGACCGCCGACTTCACCCCCGGCGGTGCGCTGGCCAAGGTCGGCAAGGGCAAGCGGGGTGCCACCGGCACCGAGGTCACCTTCTGGCCGGATCGCGAGATCTTCATCAAGGGCGCCGAGCTGGACTGGGAGCAGCTGGTCGGTCGGGCCCGGCAGACCTCCTTCCTGGTGCCCGGACTGGCCCTCACCCTGCGCGACGAGCGGGGCGACGAGCCGGTCGAGGAGACCTTCCGCCACGACGGGGGGATCACCGAGTTCTGTGAGTACCTGGCCTCCGACGACCAGGTCACCGAGATCCTGCGCCTGCAGGGCCAGGACACCTTCACCGAGACGGTGCCGATGCTGGACGATGCCGGCACGATGACCGCCACCGACGTCGAGCGCGACCTGGAGGTCGACGTCGCCGTACGGTGGGGCAGTGGCTACGACACCGTGACCCGCAGCTTCGTCAACGTGATCGCCACCCCCAAGGGCGGCACCCACGTCACCGGCTTCGACCGCGGACTCACCAAGGCCGTGACGAAGGCGTTGGAGGGCACCCGCCTGCTCAAGAGCGGCGACGACATCGTCAAGGACGACGTCCTGGAGGGCATGACCGCCGTCGTCACGGTACGGCTGGCCGAGCCGCAGTTCGAGGGTCAGACCAAGGAAGTGCTCGGCACCCCGGCGGCGTCGCGGATCGTGGCCCGGGTCGTCGAGAAGCAGATGTCGACGTTCCTGACCAACAGCAAGGGCGCCGCCCGCGGCCAGGCCCGCCAGCTGATGGAGAAGGTCGTCTCGGCCTCCCGCTCCCGGGTGGCCGCACGGCAGCACCGCGAGACCCAACGCCGCAAGAACGCCCTGGAGTCGTCGTCGCTGCCGCCCAAGCTGGTGGACTGCCGCAGCGCCGACGGTGAACGCTCCGAGCTGTTCATCGTGGAGGGTGACTCCGCGCTCGGCACCGCACGGCTGGCCCGCGACTCCGAGCTGCAGGCCCTGCTGCCGATCCGCGGCAAGATCCTCAACGTCCAGAAGGCCTCGGTCGGCGACATGCTCAAGAATGCCGAGTGCGCCTCGATCATCCAGGTGGTCGGCGCCGGGTCCGGACGGACCTTCGACCTCGACCAGGCCCGGTACGGCAAGATCATCTTCATGGCCGACGCGGACTCCGACGGGGCCCACATCCGTTGTCTGCTGGCGACGCTGTTCTTCCGTTACATGCGTCCGTTGGTCGATGCGGGTCGGGTCTACACCGCCGTCCCGCCGCTGCACCGCTTCGAGCTGACCAACCCCAAGAAGGGGATGGACAAGTATCTCTACACCTACAGCGATGCCGAGTACCAGCGCAAGGTGGCCGAGCTGACCAAGAAGGGCGTCAACTTCAAGGAACCCCAGCGATACAAGGGTTTGGGGGAGATGGACGCCGACCAGCTCGCCGAGACCACCATGAACCCTCGCCATCGCACGCTGCGCCGACTCACCGTCGACGACGCGATCCTGGCCGAGACCACCTTCGAGATGCTGATGGGCAATGATGTGGGCCCCCGCAAGGAGTTCCTGATCGACGGTGCCTACGCGCTCGATGCCGACCGGATCGACGCCTGAAGCAAGGAAGACACCCACCAGCCATGGCACGCCGCAAGTCCACTCCCGCCGTTGACGACGACTTCACCGAGCACATCCTCGACGTCTCGGTCTCCGACGAGATCCGCGAGTCCTTCCTCGAGTACGCCTATTCGGTGATCTATGCCCGGGCCCTGCCCGACGCCCGCGACGGGTTGAAGCCGGTGCAACGCCGGATCCTGTACACGATGGACGAGATGCGGCTCTTCCCGGACCGCTCCCACGTGAAGTGTGCCCGGGTCGTCGGACAGGTGATGGGTCAGCTTCACCCCCATGGGGACAGCGCGATCTACGATGCCCTGGTCCGCACCGCCCAGGCCTGGTCGATGCGACTCCCGCTGGTCGACGGACACGGCAACTTCGGCTCACCCGATGCCGGTCCGGCGGCGATGCGCTACACCGAGTGTCGGATGGCACCGGCCGCCCTGGCGATGACCGGCGACCTGGACTCCGACACCGTCGAGTTCCGTCCGAACTACGACGGCAAGGCGACCGAGCCGACCGTGCTGCCCTCGGCCTTCCCGAACCTGTTGGTCAACGGGGCCTCCGGGATCGCGGTCGGCATGGCCACCAACATGGCCCCGCACAACCTGGTCGAGGTCGTCCAGGGCCTGCGACACCTGTTGAAGCACCCCAAGGCCGACCTGTCGACGATCATGCGGTTCATCCCGGGGCCGGACCTGCCGACCGGCGGCAAGATCATCGGACTGGACGGCATCGCCGATGCCTACGCGACCGGCCGCGGCGCCTTCAAGATCCGTGCCACCACACGGATCGAGCAGGTCAGCCCACGTCGCAAGGGCATCGTGGTCACCGAGTTGCCCTACCAGGTCGGCACCGAGAAGATCATCGAGCAGATCAAGAACCTCGTGTCGGCCAAGAAGATCCAGGGGATCGCCGACCTGAAGGACCTCACCGACCTGGCCAACGGCACTCGCCTGGTCATCGAGGTCAAGAACGGGTTCAACCCCGAGGCCCTGGCCGAGCAGCTGTTCAAGGCCACCAAGCTCGAGGACTCGTTCTCGATCAACGCGGTCGCCCTGGTCGACGGGCAACCCCGCACGCTGGGTCTGCTGGAGCTGATGCAGGTCTACCTCGACCACCGCCTCGACGTGGTGCTGCGCCGCTCGAAGTTCCGTCGGGCCAAGGCTGCTGACCGGCTACACCTGGTCGAGGGCCTGTTGATCGCGATCCTCGACATCGACGACGTGATTGCGATCATCCGTGGCTCCGACGATGCCGCGTCGGCTCGGGCCCGGCTGATCGAGGTCTTCGACCTCACCGAGGCGCAGGCCAACTACATCCTCGACATGCCGTTGCGGCGGTTGACGAAGTACTCCACCATCGAGCTGGAGTCCGAGCGCGACGAGCTCAACGCCACGATCGAGGCGCTGGACGAGATCATCAACGACGACGCCCGGTTGCGCCAGGTCGTCGGTGACGAGCTGGGCGAGGTCGCCAAGAAGTACGGCACGCCACGACGGACGGTGCTGTTGTCCTCCTCCGGTGCAACGGCGACCGCCAGCGCGGCGGCCCCACTCGAAGTCGCCGACGATCCTTGCTGGGTGCTGCTGTCCACGACCGGTCTGGTGGCGCGGACCGACTCGGCCGATGCCTTGCCGGCCAGTGAGTCCAGGGCTGCGCACGACGTGATCCGTTCGGCGATCCGCACCACCGCCCGCGGTGACTTCGGTGTGCTCACCAACCGTGGCCGCCTGGTCAAGCTCAATGCGGTCGACCTGCCGACGGTGCCGATCACCGCCCAGGCGCCGAACCTGGCTGGTGGCGTCCAACTCTCCGAGCTGGTGATGGTGGACAACGACGAGCAGGTGCTCGGGCTGTGCACGCTGACCGGGACCGGGCCCGGGTTGGCGTTGGGCACCCGTCGCGGCGTGGTCAAGCGCGTGACCCCGGAGGTCCTCGGCAAGGACTCCTGGGACGTGATCCGCCTCGACGACGGTGACGAGGTGGTCGGTGCCCTCGAGCTCGCCGAGGACGACGTCGAACTGGTCTTCGTCACCACCGACGCCCAACTGCTGCACTTCCCGGCCTCGGTCGTGCGGCCCCAGGGCCGCAGCGGCGGTGGGGTCGCCGGGATCAAGCTCGGCGCAGGGGCCGAGGTCTGCTTCTTCGGGGCCACGCCGAACAGTGACGCCGTGGTGCTGACGGTGGCCGGATCCTCCGATGCCCTGCCGGGCACCGATGCCGGGAGCTGGAAGCTCACCGACTTCGCGGAGTACCCGGGCAAGGGCCGCGCCACCGCCGGGGTCCGGTGCCACCGGTTCCTGCGCGGTGAGGACCAGGTCATCACCGCCTGGGTCGGACCGTCCCCGGCGATCGCCTCGGCCACCAGTGGCAGCCCGATCGACCTCGGGCCGGTCGACGGCAAGCGGGACGGATCGGGTCGGGCCGGCTCCCAGCCCGTCGGGGGTGTCGCCAGCGGCGCCGCCCGCGACGACCGGGCCCCTGACGGGTCGTAGGACGAGAATCACCCCCGCCGGCCGATCCGTCAACGGTAGGCTCGAGGGCGTGATCCCAGCCGATCCCGTCGAACTGCCCCCGGGCTATCCGGTCGAGTGGGAGGCCGATGTCCTGCTGACCGACGGGCGGACCGCCCACCTGCGGCCGGTCCGTCCCGACGATGCCGATGACCTCGTGCGCTTCTACGACCGTGTCTCGGCGGAGTCGAAATACCTGCGGTTCTTCGCGCCGTACCCCCGACTGTCGGCCTCCGACGTCAAACGCTTCACCCAGGTGGACTACGTGGACCGGGTCGCGCTGGTGATCCGACTGGCCGACGAGATGATCGCGATCGGACGCTACGACCGGATCGCCCACGACCAGGCCGAGGTCGCCTTCCTGGTGGAGGACGCCCACCAGGGGCGTGGGATCGCCCAACTGCTGCTGGAGCATCTCGCCGAGGCCGCCCGCGAGCGGGGGATCACCCGATTCCTGGCCGAGGTGCTGCCCCAGAACCGGCGCATGGTGAAGGTCTTCGCCGACGCCGGCTACCACGTGCACACCGACCTGGAGGACGGGGTCGTCGCCATCGACTTCCCGATCCTGCCGACCACCACCCTGGTCGGGGTCATGGAGCGCCGCGAGCACCGGGCCGAACGGGCCTCGATGCGGCGGCTGCTGACACCGGCATCGGTGGTCGTGCTGGGACCGGCCTCGCGGGCCCAGACCCTGGTGCGTTCCTTGCTGAGCAGTGGTTTCCGCGGTCGGGTGGTGGCCGTACCGACCGACGGCCGCGAGGTGGCCGGGGTGACGAACGCGCCCACCATCACCCAGGTGGAGGGTGAGGTCGACCTGGTGCTCGCCGCCCGGCCCACCACCGACCTGGCCGAGGTGGTGATCGATGCCGCGCACCGCAAGGCCCACGGCTTGGTCGCGCTCACCGGCGCCCCGGTCGGGCCGACCGACTCGCACCGGCTGGTCTCGTTGGCCCGGGCCTACGGACTGCGGGCCGCCGGTCCGGACGCGCTCGGCCTGATCAACACCGACCCCCAGGTGGCGTTGAACGCCTCGGCCGCCCCGATGCCGCGCACCGGCGGGGCAGGGGTGCTGTGCCAGTCGGCGGCGGTCGGGGTCGGACTGCTCAACTCGGCCCGCGACACCGGGCTGGGGATCTCCAGCTTCGTGTCGACCGGCGACTACGCCGATGTCACCGCCAATGACGTGATGCAGTTCTGGGAGGACGACGAGGCCACCCGGGTGTGCATGTTGTCGCTCGACAGCATCGGCAACCCGCGCAAGTTCTCCCGGATCATCCGACGACTGGCCTCGCGCAAGCCGGTGATCGTCTTTGCGCCGGGACAGGCTGCGCGCGAATCCCATGCCGGCGACCGGGGTGGGCTGCAGAAGCTGCCGCCCGAGGCGATCGACTCGATGTTCCGCCAGGCCGGGGTGGTGGTCGTCGAGCGTCGGGACAAGATGTTCGACCTGGCCCTGATGTTCTCGCGTCAACCGCTGCCGAAGGGTCGCCGGATCGGCCTGGTCACCAATTCCGGACCGTTGCGGCGCCAGACCGAGCAGACCGCCGACAAGCTCGGCCTCGAGGTCATCCCGATCGTGCTCGACCCGTTGGCCGATCCGAACCGGATCGTCGAGACCGTCACCGGGCAACTCGACGACGACGGCTGCGATGCCGTGCTGTGCGCCACCGTCGACACCTTCGGCTCGACCAACGGTGAGATCCGCGATCGCCTGCTGGAGTTGGACAATCGCGGCAAGCCGTTGATCGCGGCCTTTCTCGACTTCGACGACACCGACCTGATCACCGAGGGTCCCGACGAGGTGGGTGGCCTGCCCGCCTACCACTCGGTGACCGATGCGGTCCAGGCCTTCGCCGAGGTCACGCGCTACGCCGCCTGGCGGGAACGTGACTCCGGTGCCGTCCCGCTGTGGGAGCACGACGAGCACAGCGCTCGACGGGTGGTCAACAAGGTGCTGGCCGACACCCCGCAGGGACGCGAGCTGACCCCGGTCGAGGCGCGCGACCTGCTCCGAGGCTTCGGGATCAGGGTGGTGCCGTCCCATCGCGTCGACACCCTCGAGCAGGCGCTGGCCAAGGCCGACGACCTCGGGTGGAACGTGGTGCTGAAGGCCACCGCTCCCGGCGTACGGGGGCGTCAGGACCTGGCCGGGGTCTATCGCAATCTCGACGACCCCGACGAGCTCCGTGAGGCCTGGGCCGACCTGGGTGGGCTGCTGGAGACCCTCGGACTGGCCTCGGGCGACAACCTGTCCGCTGCGGCCCCGGTGATCCAGGCCATGGTCCCGGTCGGGGTGTCGATCGCGATCGAGTCCCGCGAGGATGCCTCCTTCGGCCCGATGGTGCAGATGGGCCTGGAAGGGCTGGTCAGCGAACTGCTGTCCGATGTCGTCTTCGCCGTGCCACCGCTGACCACCGCCGATGCCCGCCAGATGGTGCGTGACCTGAAGGCCGCGCCGGTGCTCTTCGGCTCGTACGGGGGCTCACCGGCGGTCGACGTCAACGCCCTCGAGGAGTTGGTCCACCGGGTCACCCAGATGGCCGACGCGCTGCCGCAGCTGGCCCTGCTGCGGTTGGCCCCGTGCATCGTCTCGCCGAGCGGGATCAACGTGGTCGGAGCCCGCGTGGTGGTGGCCCCGACGGCGGAGCAGCGGGACTCGTTGGCGCGTTCGCTCGGGTGAGCTCCACCGCCCGGCCCTGCGCCGAGCCTCACGTGACAGGATGGCACCCATGAGCACGAGTACGGTCGAGGCGCTGCGTACCGAGATCCAGACCTGCGGCTACTTCCCCGAGCTGGTCGAGGACTCGGTGCTGCTGAGCGTCGCTGACGAGGAGATCGTGGACTTCGTCGTCCACCACGAGCCCACGTTCAGCCATGACCAGGTCCACCGTCACGTCACGATCCTGGTGCTCACCCCGACACGGCTGATCATCGGGCACACCGACGACCACCCGAGCGAGGGCGACGGTCACAGCCAGGCCGCCACCTCGACCGAGGCGGTGCCGCTGCGGTCGGTGGACACGGTCACCGTGACACGGGTGCTGGCCGATCCGGCGCAGTACCAGCGCACTGGGGTCGTCGAGGCCTGGCTGACGGTGAACTGGGGGTCGCTGCGTCGACTCGACCTGGAGCCGGCGACCTGTGCCGACCCGTCCTGCGAGGCCGACCACGGCTTCAGCGGAACCCTCGTCGGTGACGACCTGGTGGTACGGATGAGCACGGCCGCCGACGACAAGGCCCATGTCGACCGATTGGTCTCCTTCGGCACGAGGCTGCAGCGTGCCACCAGCTGAGGCCGTACGCCCCGCCTACGGCTCCGGCTGCCTGTCCGACCTGCTCGGCTCGGTCGCGGCCGCCCAGGGCGTCGACGGGTTCACCAATGTCCTCGACCTGCCCCGTGCCGACCGGTTCGTGGTGTGGATGGTGGACGGACTGGGCTGGCACAACCTGGTCTCCGAGGCCGAGGACGCGCCCTTCCTGGCCGATCAGGCCCTGGCTCCGGCCACCGACCCGGGCGAGCCGCGGACGTTGACCGCCCCGGTCCCCAGC
The DNA here is from genome assembly GCA_018715445.1 of Candidatus Avipropionibacterium avicola. Classification (GTDB taxonomy): domain Bacteria; phylum Actinomycetota; class Actinomycetes; order Propionibacteriales; family Propionibacteriaceae; genus Avipropionibacterium; species Avipropionibacterium avicola. The sequence continues at coordinate 11,213 of DVLP01000040.1, forward strand.
ACCACCACGACCAGCCTGACCTGTCTGGGCACCAGCACCCCACCGGGGGTGCACGGCATGGTCGGCTACGCCTTCCGCCTGCCCGGGGCGAAGGGCGCCGTGCTGAACCCGCTCACCTGGAACCTGCCGCACAGTCCCCGGATGGTGCAGTCCACGCCGACCGTCCTGGAACGCCTCGAGGACCAACTCGCCGTCACCACCGTCTCGTTGGCCCGGTTCGCTGACTCCGGCCTGACCCAGGCGGCCCTGCGTGGTGGTCAGTTCCACGGCTTGAGCGACGAGACCGACGACGCCGCCCGCTGCGAGGCGGTGGTCGCGGCCGCGGAGCGAGGCCGGCGCAGCCTGGTCTATGCCTACGAGCGGCGTCTCGACCTGGTCGGCCACACCACCGGGTGGCGTACCCGCGAATGGCGTGAGCAGTTGCGCAGTTGTGATCGTGCGGTGCGCGAGGTCCGTGCCGCACTGCCCGACGACGTCGTGCTCATCGTGACCGGTGACCACGGCATGATCGACGTGCCGCAGGACCAACGCCTCCTGATCGAGGACGAACCCGACCTGATCGCCGGGATCGACTGTGTGGCAGGGGAACCACGGTTTCGTCAGCTCTGGTCCGATCGCGAGGATGCGGTGTGGGTGGCCCGTCGCTGGGCCGACGTGCTGGGGGAGCGGGCCTGGGTCAGGACCCGTGACGAGGCCATCGATGACGGCTGGTTCGGCCCGGTCGCCGATGGGCTGCGGGCCCGGATCGGTGACGTCCTGGTCGCGATGCGTGACGACTCGGCGTTGATGACGCGGACCGCGCGCTACGAGTACGGGATGGTCGGCATGCACGGATCGTTGACCGCGCCAGAGATGACGGTGCCGCTGCTGGTCTACAGACCGTAGGTGCGGCGCGCGGTGCCGGACAGGATCGCGGGGGCCTGGGAGCCGGCGAGTTCGGCCACCAGGTCGAGGACCTGGGCGGTGACCGTACGGTAGCCACCGGCGAGTTCGCTGACCGGCCAGTCACTGCCGACCATCAACCGGTCCGGCCCGAACAGCTCCAGTGCGGTGGCGATCCAGCCGCGGAGCTCGTCGGTGCCCACCGGCGTCGAGTCCGGTCCGTACAGTCCGGAGAGTTTGGCGACCACCTTGGGATTGCTGGCGGCGATCCGCATCTGCTCACGCCACCGCTCCTGACCGACCGACTCACCGATCGGGGGCTTGCCGAGATGGTCGATCACCAGGGTGAGGTCGCCGAAGCGTTCGCCCAGGGTGGGGATGTGGTCCAGGTGGCGGGCGCGGTTGGTGACCAGGTCGAAGGGGAGTCCGGCCCGCTCGACCAGAGCGAGCCCCTCGGTGACATCGGGGCGCAGCACCCAGTCCGGGTCGGGACGGTCGTGGATCAGGTTGCGGATCCCGACCAGCGCTGGCCGGGAGTGCAGCTCGGCGAGCCGGGCCACGGCGACATCGGGCTCGTGGAGGGGGACGTAGCCGACCACGCCCATCACCTCGGGGGAGGCCTCGGCCACCGCCAACATCGCTTCGGTGTCGGCGTCGTCGTCATCGGCCTGGACCAGCACCGCACCGGTGATCCCCAGCCCGGCCCGGTCCTCGGCGCTGTCGTCGAGCTCGTACGGTCGGTTCAACATGTCGGGGGCGCCGGCCAACCACTGGTAGTGCCCGGCCTCGGGATGCCACAGGTGGAGATGGGTGTCGATGATCGGCTCGGACATGGGCACACCTCGCTATCGTGAAGGTCTGACCCAGCGTGTCACATCCGTACCGTCGGTGGCACCGGATGAGGAGTGGATTGATGATCGTGGCACTGCACTCGGTCCTGCGGCCCGGGATGGTCGAGGAGTACGAGACCAGGCACCGCACCATCCCCGACGCCCTGGTGGCCACGTTCGCCAAGATCGGCATCCACCAGTGGCAGATCTGGCGCAGCGACCACGACCTGTTCCACCTGGTCGAGTGTGACGACTGGGGAGCGGCGAACGTGGCGCTGGACACCGATCCGGCGAATGCGCAGTGGCAGGAGTGGATCGGGGTCTGCGTCGACCACTTCGCCCAGGTCGGTGGACCCGGCGCGGCCGGGATGGTGCTGCCGAAGGTGTGGAGCCTGTCCGACCAGGTCGGGGCCTGAACCGGGGACCGTTCGTCGTCGCAGATGTGACAGGGCTGCGGATTGTGACAGGATCGGGCGGTGGCACAGCTGACCTTCTTCACCGGGCCGATGGACTGCGGCAAGTCGACCCTGGCCCTCCAGGTGGACCACACCCACTCCACGGCAGGGCGCAACGGCCTGTTGTTCACCGCCCATGACCGCTCGGGCGAGCCGCGGATCACCACCCGCCTGGGGCTGAGCAAGCCGGCGGTCGAGGTCAACCAGCGGCTCGACTTCTGGGAGTACGTGGTCGCCGAGCTGGTGGCCGGGCACCGGGTCGACTACCTGGTCTGCGACGAGGCCCAGTTCTACTCCGCCGAGCAGATCGACCAACTGGCCCGGATCGTCGACGAGCTCCAACTCGACGTGTTCGCCGTGGGGATCCTCACCGACTTCCGGACCCGGATGTTCCCGGGCTCGCAGCGCCTCGTCGAGCTGTGCGACCGGATGGAGATGCTGCAGGTCCATGCCCTGTGCTGGTGCGGGGAACGCGCCACGCACAACGCCCGAACGGTCGACGGGGGGATGGTCACCGAGGGCAGCCAGGTGGTGGTCGGCGACACCGCCGACGAGGACGACCAGGGCCGGGTCGTGCTGCCCCCGGCCGGACCTGAGCCGGTGGTGGCCTACGAGGTCCTGTGTCGGCGCCACCATCGACGGCGTACGACTCGGGCGGTCGCCCGGGCCACCCTCAACCCTGATCCGTTGCCCTTCGAGGAGGACGTGACATGACCCTGGTCTCGGTGGCCGAGCTGGCCGATCGGATCGCTGACGGGACGGCCCCGCTGGTGCTGGATGCCCGGTGGAACCTGGTCGGTCCCGACGGCCACGACGACTACCGGGCCGGGCACATCCCGGGTGCGGTCTGGGTGGACCTCGACCGCGAACTGGCCGGTCCGGCCGGCGACGGTGGACGCCATCCGCTGCCCTCCTCCGAGGTCTTCGTCGCGGCGATGCAGCGGGTTGGGGTCGAGCCTGACGCCGAGGTGATCGTCTGCGACGGCGGCTCGACCCTCGGGGCGGCGCGACTGTGGTGGCTGCTGCTCGATCACGGACACACCCGGGTCCGCGTGCTCGACGGCGGGTTCGCCGCGTGGCAGCAGGCCGGCAAGCCGGTCGAGACCGGTGAGGTCGCCCCGACCCCGGGCTCGTTCGTCGGTGCCCCCGGACATCTGCCACGGGTCGGTGTCGACGACCTGCTGGACGAGGCTCGCGCGATCGTCGACGTCCGTGCCCCGGAACGGTTCACCGGCGAGCGCGAGCCGATCGACCCGGTGGCCGGCCACATCCCCGGGGCGGTGAACCTGCCCGCCAGCGAGTCCTTCGACGCCGGTCGCTTCCGACCGGCCGCGGAGTTGGCCGACCACTTCGCTGTCGTGCCGAGCGGGGCAGCGGCCTACTGCGGGTCCGGGGTGACGGCAGCCCAGACGATCCTGGCCCTGCACCTGGCCGGTCGCGAGGACGTCGCGCTGTATCCCGGCTCGTGGAGCGAGTGGATCACCGACCCCGCTCGCGGAGTGGCTCGCGGCTGACGGCGATGGGGTTATAGTGGGGGTATAGTCTCTCGGCCCGATGGAGGATCCCCCCATGCCCAAGGTCAACGTCTACCTGCCTGACGGTCTCGCGGCGGAGGTTCGTGCCACCGGGGTTGCCGTTTCCGCGGTCTGTCAGCAGGCCCTGTCCGACGCCGTACGAAGTGCGGACCCGGTGCAGCCACCCACCACCGATGCCGAAGCGACAACGGCACGGATCGGCTTCACCCGGCGTGCTCACAACGTGGTGGTGGCCGCCACCGACGCCGGTGACACCTCACTCGCCCTGCTGGAGGCACTGCTCGACTCCGAAGGCCTGGTGGTCGCCGTGCTCGCCGGGTGGGAGATCGAGTCGGACGACCTGCGCGCAGAACTCTCCGCGCGCCGGCCCGGCACCCGGCTCGACCCGGTCCAGGCTGTGGTGGACCGCGCGGTCGAGCAGGCCCGCGCCCTCGAACAGTCGCCGCTCGGGACCGAGCACCTGTTGCTGGGGCTCGCGGCGGGCGACACCGAGGAACGGTGTGCGCGCACCCTGACCGATCTCGGGCTCACCCGCGAGCACGCCGTCGCCGGGGTTCGGGTGGCTCGGGCGACCTGGGACCACGCCCGCCGTACGGCGGCGATCACCGGGCTCGCAGCACCGGTGCGGGCTGCCGTCGAGGACATCCGGGTCCGGCTCGACCGCATCGAGAACCGGATCGGCCAACAGGATCCGCTGGCCTGAACCGCTTGGGTCCGGGCCACTCAGATCGGGGGCCTACTTGCGGCGGGGGGACCCGAACATGATCTCGCCCCAGCTCGGCACCGAGGCGCGTCCCTTGCGCTTGCGCGGCTTGGGTTCGGGTTCCGGCTCGGGCTCGGGCTCGGGCTCCGACGTCGGCTCAGGCTCAGAATCGTTCTCCGGCTCGGGTTCCGGCGCCTGCTCGGCCGTCACCTCAGGCTCGGGTGCCGACTGCTCCGGCTCCGACTGTGCGGGCGCCGACTGCTCGGGCTCGGGTTCGGGCTCGGCCTTCTTGGACTCTGCCTGTTCAGCCTGGGCCTTCTCCGGCTGGTCCGCGTCGGCCTCGACCTGACTGCGGCGCCGCTTGCGGCGGGAGCGCTTGGGCTTCTCGGCCGGTGCCGGTGGGGCGAAGGCGGGGTCGTCGTCGAACAGGCTCGGCTCCAGGGCCTCACCGGTGCCGGTGTCGGGTCCGTCCCAGGCGCCGGTGCCGACATCGGGCACCGCCGCAGCATCACTGACCCCCGGCGTCGGCTCGTCGGAGGACTCGGTGGTGTCCTTCTCCTTGCCGTCCAGCATGGCGAAGAGTCGGTCGAGCTCCGAGGCGGAGGCGTCCTCGGCCAGGCCGGGGACCGCAACGGACTCGTCGGGACCGGACTCGACCGGGGTCGGTTCGTGATCGTCCGGGGTGGGGTCGACCGGGGTCGCCGGTGCGGCCGGGGGTGCCGGCTTCGAGCGGACCCGGGATCCCTTGCGACGACGGCTGCGCGCCTTCGGCTTGGCCGCCGGCTCGGGCGTCTCCGCGGGAACGTCGGCCACCTCGGGTGCAGGCTCGGGAACGGCCTTGAGGCTCGGGGTCGGCGCCTCGGATGCCTCCGGCTCGGTGGCCTCGTTCTCGGTTGCCTCGTTCGGCTTCTCGTCGGCCGGGGTCTCCTCGGGCCGCTGCACGGCGCGGGCCAGGGCGAACTCCTCGGCCAGGTCGACCGTCGGCTCCTCGTCGAGGCTGCCCTCGCCGGCCGGTGGCCACGGCTTGTCGCCGACCAGTCCGCGGGCCTCGTCGTTGTTGGCGATGCTGAAGCGTCCACTCGGCTGGTAGAGGAACTCGGCCAGGGTGTCCTCGTCGGCCTCGGCCAGGCGATAACGGGCGGTCACCATCCACCGTCCGTCGGAGCGGCGGTAGGAGTCCCAGTCCACCGAGTCCAGGTCGACCTTCACCTGGTCGAGGCGCTCGGCCACCACGATCCGCAACGAACGGTGGGACGCAGGCTCGCCATGGCGGCGCACGGCCGCCGACATCGCCGCGGTCGCCATGTGCGCCCGCTCGGCCAACACGGGCTCGGCGAATCGTTCCACCATGGCGGGGGACATCCCCGCCTGGCTGGCGAGCTCCTCGACCGGCACACCGGCTCGTACTCGAGCCTGGACGTCCCGGGGCCTGAGTTCACCCTCCATCGCTCCACGATCTCCCTGGGTAGACATTGGTTGATTGGCCCAAACTACTGCGTGACCGCATCGCGACCATGATGCCTCGCCGGAGCGGTGAAACATCACTCGACCCGCCCCGAGCACCCCGATGATCGTGATTGGGGGCGACGGGGCAGGATGGGGCCGTGCACGAACAGCTCGATCCCTCGATCCACACCGCGGCTGCCCTTGAGCCGTACGACGCGGTGCTGCTGATGTCCTTCGGAGGACCGGAGTCGGCCGACGAGGTGATGCCCTTCCTGCGTCGGGTGACGGCCGGGCGTGGCATCCCCGACGAGCGACTGGCCGAGGTGGCCGAGCACTACTACGCCCACGGGGGCCGCAGCCCGATCAACGACCAGTGCCGTGCCCTGGTGGCCGCCCTCACCGCCGAGCTTGCGGCACGAGGCATCGACCTGCCCGTGCTGTGGGGCAACCGCAACTCCGAGCCGTACCTGTCCGATGTCCTGCAGGACGCCCGTCGCGACGGCCGGCATCGTCTGGTCGCGGTGACCACCAGCGCCTATCCGTCGTACTCGTCGTGCCGGCAGTACCGCGAGGACCTGGGACGTCACCTGCCCGACGGGCTGTCGGTCGACCGGATCGCCCACTACGCCCTGACCCCCGGCTTCCAGCAGGTGATGGTCGACGCCGTCTCCGAAGCGCTCGACACCCTCGGTGGACCTGCCCGGGTGCTGTTCGTCACCCACTCGATCCCGATCACGATGTCGCAGACCGCGGGGCCGCCGACCCGACCGGAGGAGGGCTCGTACGTGGCCTGGCATCGCGCGGTCGCCGACCGGGTGATGGCCGAGGTCGACCCGGACGGCACCATCGAGCACGAGCTGGTCTACTGCTCGCGGTCCGGGCCGCCTACGCAACCCTGGTTGGAACCTGACGTCAACGACCGGCTCACCGAACTCGCCACCCAGGGCCACCGCGAGGATGTCGTGCTGGCTCCCATCGGTTTCGTCAGCGACCACATGGAGGTCCTCAACGACCTCGATGCCGAGGCGGTCGACACCGCCACGGGTCTGGGGCTGAGCGTCGCCCGGGCCGCCACGGCGGGCACCGCCCCGGCCTTCGTTGAGCAATTGGTGGTGCAGTTGCTGGAGCGGGCCGAGGCTGCGCGGGCGGAGGCTGCCGGGCCCCTCGACGAGCTCGGGGGACGTGGGGACGAACTCGAGCTCGGGGGTCGGGGGGAGCCGGTGGTCACTGCCGCGCAGGCGGCCGGTGGACCGGGCTGGTTCCGGTGTGCGGCGCAGTGTTGTGTCAACCAGCGCCACCCCGAGACCCCTGTGGTCGGCTGAGGGACAATGAGCCCCATGGCCCTGCCACCCCTGGTCGATCCGATCGCCGAGCTGCCGCGCGAGCAGACCGTGCGCTACGCCCGCCACCTGTCGCTGGCCGAGTTCGGCGAGCAGGCCCAACGTCGCCTGGCCAACGCCCGGGTGCTGGTGATCGGCGCCGGTGGTCTGGGGGCGCCGACCCTGCTCTACCTGGCGGCGGCCGGCGTCGGCACGCTCGGGGTGATCGACGACGACCTGGTCGACGAGTCCAACCTGCAGCGTCAGGTGATCCACGGGATGTCCGACCTGGGCCGGCCCAAGGTCGAGTCCGCCCGTGACGCCGTGGCCGAGGTCAACCCGTACGTGCGGACCGAGCTCCATCCGTACCGGCTGGACCGCAGCAATGCCGTCGAGCTGTTCTCCGGCTATGACCTGGTGTTGGACGGCACCGACAACTTCGCCACCCGCTACCTGGTCGCCGACGCCTGCGAACTGGCGGACAAGCCGTACGTGTGGGGTTCGATCCTGCGCTTCACCGGGCAGGTCAGCGTCTTCTGGGCAAGCCACGGGCCGACCTACCGTGACCTGTTCCCCGAGCCACCCGCCCCCGGGACGGTGCCCAGCTGCGCCGAGGGGGGAGTGCTGGGGGTGCTGCCCGGGGCGATCGGCACCATCATGGCGACCGAGGCCATCAAGCTGATCACCGGGATCGGGGAGCCATTGCTGGGCCGGCTGCTGGTCCACGATGCGCTGGCCATGACCCACCAGGTGCTGGACCTGTCACCGGATCCGCACCGCGTCCCGGTCACCGAACTGGTCGACCACGAGCAGATGTGCGGCGTCGCCCCCGCAACCAGCACCGACCCGAGCACGGACACGACCCAGGAGGAGACCATGGAATCTGAGATCACCGCCACCCAGTTGAAGTCCTGGCTGACCGAGCGTGAGGCCGGGCAGCGCAACTTCGTGCTGGTCGACGTGCGCGAACCGTTCGAGCGTGACATCAACGCGATCGACGGTTCGGTGTCGATCCCGATGGGCCAGTTCGCCAATGGTGAGGCGCTGGGGCAGTTGGACGAGCTCACCGACGGTGGTGAGGTCCCGGTCGTGCTCTACTGCAAGGTGGGCGGGCGCTCCGGACGTTGCCTGGAGTTCCTCCACGCCCAGGGGCGGACCGATGCGGTCCACGTGGGTGGTGGCGTCGATGCCTGGATCGACGAGGTCGAACCGCACCAGACCCGGTACTGAGCCCGGTACGGTCCGACCTGTCAGCTCATCAGAGCGGCTGGACGTTGGCGGCCTGGAGGCCCTTGTCGCCCTGGGTGGTCTCGAACTCGACCCGCTGCCCCTCCTCGAGGGAGCGGAAGCCGGTGGAGTTGATCGCGCTGAAGTGCACGAAAACGTCCTGTCCACCGTCATCGACGGCAATGAAGCCGTATCCCTTTTCCGCGTTGAACCACTTGACGGTGCCTTGCGCCATTCTTACTCCTACGTGTTCTGCCAGGTGGTCACACCTCGTGACCACCCCTGCCGTGCCTGGGGTCTGGGGGACCAGACCTCGGGTGCACGGCTCGGATCAGACTGTCACACCGACCGGGTCATGCCAATTGTTCGGGCCGGGTGATGGAATGGTCCCATGAGCGTCCACCCGATCAGCCGACCGTCGGCGGCCGACCGTGCGCATCGGTTGGTGCTCGGCCCACCGGAGGTCGTCCAGGCGCCGGAACTGACCGCCGCGCAACAACAGGTGGTGGAGCACACCGGCGGTCCGTTGCTGGTGGTCGGCGGTCCGGGCACCGGCAAGACCCTCACCCTGGCCGAGGCGGCGACCGCCCGGATCGCCGAGGGGATGTCGTCGGAATCGGTGCTGGTGCTGACCTTCGGGCGTCGCGCCGCGCGCGCCATGAGGCGTCGGATCTCGGCCCGACTGGACCGCACGCTCGGCTCCCCGATGGCCTTCACCGTCCACGGTTTCTGCCTGGCCCTGCTGCAGCGTTACGGCGATGCCGAGGTGTACGGCGACGGCCTGCGTCTGCTGAGCGGATCCGAGCAGGAGTTCCGGGTGCGGGAGGTGCTCAACGGCACCGATCCTGCCAGTTGGCCCGAGGAGCTGGAGCAGGCCTGGTCGACACGGGCCTTCGCCGCCGAGATCCGATCCGTGCTGGCCCGGACGCGGCAGTGGGGGATGGACCCCGAGGATCTGGTCACTGCCGGGCGGATCACCCACCAGGACGCCTGGGTGCGGGTCGGCGAGTTCTTCGGCGAGTACCTCGACGTGCTCGATGCCGAACGGGTGATGGACTACGAGGAACTGGTGATGCGCACCCGCATCATGTTGGCCGACCCAGAGGTGGGTGACCAGGTCCGCGCCCAGTTCCGGGCGATCTACGTCGACGAGTACGCCGAACTCGACCCGGCCCAGACCGGGCTGCTGTCCGACCTGGTCACCCCCGACACCACCGTCGTGGCCGCCGGTGACCCCGACCAGGCGATCTTCGGCTTCCGTGGCTCCCTCGGACGCGGCATCCTCGACTTCTCCGACAGCTTCACCACCGCCGCCGGGGAGCCGGCCCCGGTGCTGGCCCTGGCGCAGGACCATCGCAGCGCTCGGGCCGTGGTCGCCGCATCGAACCGGCTCTCGCGGCGACTGCCGCTGCCACGCGCGGTGCCCGGCGAAGTCAGGCTCGCCCTGCGTGAGCGCAGCAGCACCCGAGCGGAGCGGGGTCGGGTCGAGGTCCACACCTGTGAGACCGCCGGCGCCGAGGCCGACCACATCGCCCACCTGTTGCGGCGCGCCCACCTGCACGACGAGCTGGCCTGGAACGACATGGCGGTCCTGGTCCGCTCCGGACGTCAGAGCATCCCGACGCTGGTCCGGGCGCTCACCGCGGCCGGGGTGCCGGTGACGGTGGCCGGCGACGAGATCCCGTTGGCGGCCGAGCTGGCGGTCCGTCCGCTGCTGCTCGGCCTGCAGGTCGCGGTCGGGTCCCTGCCGTTGACCCGTGACGATGCCGCCGCCCTGATGCTCTCCCCGTTGGGGGGCCTCGATGCGCTGGGCCTGCGCCGACTGGGCCGGGTGCTGCGCGAGGCCGAGCGGTCCGAGCTCGCCGGGGCCGGGCTGCCACGCCCGTCGGACGAGCTGCTGCGGCTCGCCCTGCTCGATCCCGAGGTGCTGGAGTCGTGTCCCGAGACGACTGAGGTCGCCCGGGCCCGCAAGCTCGGCGAGTTGCTGCGCCTGGTCGGGCGTCGGGTCGACGAGCGGGCCGGGGCCGCGGAGGCCCTGTGGCTGCTGTGGTCGGCGACCTCCTGGCCGCAACGCCTGGCCGACCAGGCCCTGGCCGGTGGCGATGCGGGTCGCCGCGCCGATCGCGACCTCGACGCGGTGTGCGCCCTGTTCGACCTGGCGGCACGCTCGGAGGAGGAGTCTGGCCGACGGGCCGTCGCCTCCTTCGTGGCCGAGGTCGAGTCGCAACAGATCCCGAACGACTCGTCGGCCCAGGAGGCCACCGGCCAGGCCCCCCTCGACCTGCGCGGCGGCCGGGTCCGCGTCGCCACGGCGCACCGGGCCAAGGGACAGCAGTGGCCGCTCGTCGTGGTGGCCGGGGTCCAGGAGGGCGTCTGGCCGAACCT
>DVLP01000398.1 GCA_018715445.1 Candidatus Avipropionibacterium avicola
GTGGCGATCGTCTCGGCGTCCTCGCGGCCGGGCTCGCGCAGGTGGGTGTGCAGGTCGACCAGCCCGGGCAGGGCGATCAGGCCGTCGCCGTCGATCCGTACGGCGTCGTCGCCGGCGCGGGCAGGATCGGCCAGCACGCCGCCGTCGAGGTACAGCTCGGTGCGGCTGCCGTCGGCCAGACGGACCCCGCTGATCAGCGTGGGAGTGGCCGGGGTGGCGTCAGAACTCATCGATCGGCTCCTGCGGTGGTGTCGGTGTCGGCGTCCCCGCCGAGCAACTGGTAGAGCACGCCCATCCGGACCGCGACGCCGGCCGAGACCTGCTCCAGCACCCGTGAGGCGGCGCTGTCGGCGGCATCGGCCGAGATCTCCAGGCCGCGGTTCATCGGGCCGGGGTGGCAGATCACCACGTGCTCGCCGAGGCGGGCCAGGCGGTCGCGGGTCAGGCCGTGGCCGACGGTGTACTCCCGCGGGGTGGGGAAGTAGCCACCACTCATCCGCTCCCGCTGCACGCGCAACATCATCAGCACGTCGACCCGGTCGAGCACGGCATCGAGATCGTAGGAGAGCTCGACCGGCCAGCTGCTGACCCCGGACGGCATCAGGGTCGGCGGCGCCACCAGGGTGACCTCGGCACCGAGCGTGGTCAGCAGGGCCACATTGCTGCGGGCCACCCGGGAGTGGGTGATGTCGCCGACGATCGCGACGCGCTTGCCGACGAACGACTCGTCGCCGAGGCTGCGGAAGTGGCGTCGCATGGTGAACGCATCGAGCAGGGCCTGGGTCGGGTGCTCGTGGGTGCCGTCGCCGGCGTTGACGACGTGGGCCCGGACCCAGTCGGTGGTCTGCAGCGGGGCACCGGAGGCCTGGTGGCGGATCACCAGGGCGTCGACCCCCATCGCGTCGATGGTCTGCACGGTGTCCCGCAGCGACTCACCCTTGGAGACCGAGGACCCCTTGGCGCTGACGTTGATCACATCGGCCGAGAGCCACTTGCCGGCCAGCTCGAAGGAGCTGCGGGTCCGCGTGGAGTCCTCGAAGAACAGGTTGACCACGGTGCGGCCCCGCAGGGTCGGCAGCTTCTTGACCGGGCGGGACTGGACCTGGGCCATCTCCTCGGCCAGGTCGAGGATCGCGAGGGTCTCGTCGACACTCAGGTCGGCGGCGGAGAGCAGATGACGCATCAGCGGGATTCTCCCGTACTCGGCTCGGACACGGGCGGCTGACCAAACGGTGGAAGGATCCGGACCTCGGTGGTGCCGTCCGCCTCGGTCAGTCGGACCCGGACCCGTTCCCGGGAAGCGGTGGGAAGGTTCTTGCCGACATGGTCGGCGCGGATCGGCAGCTGGCGGTGCCCCCGGTCCACCAGCACGGCCAGCCGGACCGCGCGAGGGCGACCCAGGTCGCTCAGCGCGTCGAGGGCGGCGCGGATGGTCCGTCCGGAGAACAGCACGTCGTCGACCAGCACGACGGTGACGTCGTCGATCCCGGTGCTCGGCAGCACCGTGCGCCCGACGGCGCGGGTCGGTTGGGCCCGCAGGTCGTCGCGATACATCGTGACGTCGAGCTGACCGACCGGCACGTCCCGTCCGTCGACCTGCTCCATGGCGGCCGCGAGTCGATGGGCGAGGGGGACACCGCGGGTGGGGATGCCGAGCAGGACCAGCGGGCCGTCGGGATCGGACTCGACCACCTGATGGGCCATCCGGGTCAGGGTGCGCGAGACCTCGGTCTCGTCGAGGACCACCCTGCCGACCTCTGGTTCTGCTGGGTCCACGACCTCGCCCTTTCCTTGCCGATGGCAGCGCAGCTGACCGTACGGTGGGTCAGGTCGCTGTGCGCAGCACGCCTGTACTACCGTATGGCACATGTCTGGCGTTTTGCCCATGGAGACCCTCCCATACTGGCCTGAGGTCGTCGAGCCGTCGCCCGTGATCGCCCTGTGGGTGATCCTGGGCATCCCGATCGTCATCGGCCTGGGGATCGCGCTGTTGGCCAGCGCTTCGTTGATCGCGCGGCAGGTGCGACGGGGGTTCGGGGTCCGTCCCGGCTCCTGGTGGCTGAACCCGGGCTCGCTGCGCCCGTCCGGCCTGGACACCGATGACGACTCCGCGCCCTACACCGCGGGCCACCGTCGCCTGCTGATCGAGGCGGCGCGTCGTGCCGAGGACGCCACCGGTCTGAACATCTCGGTCTACCTCGGCGCGGCCGAGGGCAAGCCGGCCGAGGACTTCGCCATCGACCTGCTGGACTCCCTGCCCGATCCGGAGACCTCGCTGCTGCTCCAGTTCGATCCGGCGACCGAGCACCTGGAGCTGGTCACCGGCGACGAGACCGATGAGCGGCTCTCCCACGCCGACCTCACCGAGGCCGGTGAACTGGTCTCCGCGGCTGCCGTGGCCGGCACCCCGGTCGACGGCCTGGTCGAGGCCATCGGATTTCTTGCGCGGCGGGCGGGAACCGCCGAAGGGGTCCCGGCCGTCGGTACTTCCGGCTCAGCTGAACTGGTCAGCTGACAGATCCCCTGAAGGAAACAACAACATGATCTTGATCTGGCGCGGTTGGGGCGTGGTGAGCGCACTGCTGGCACTGGCGGGCTTGGCTGCCGGAGGTGCGATCGGCGCAGGGTCGATGCTCGGCATCGGCATGGGCACCGGACTCTTCCTGGGCGGCGCCATCGGCGCGGTGCTCGGCCACTGGCTCAACGTGATCCGGCCGGCCGGAGAGATCGAGCAGGCCCGCAAGAACATCGAGCAGGACCTCTGGTCGCGTGTCCAGGCCGGTCAGTTCCAGGTGGCGCCCGGCGTGCCGGCCCCGCAGACCGAGGCCGAGGCCGAGCAGCAGGTGGCGACCGTGGTCGGTCAGTACGACAAGGACCTGGCCAAGATGCGCAACCGCAACACCCTGTTCTGGATCCCGATGCAGTTCGCCAGCGCGGGCCTGGCCGTGATCGGCCTGGTCGTCATGGCGATCAGCGCCTTCGGCATGGTCACCGGCTGACCACTGAGGTCCACGGGTCGGTGACGATCTGCGAGATCGTCACCTCGAGCCCGTCCACGCCGTCGGTGAGCCGGTCAGCGAGGACCGGCAGCCACAACCACTCGGCCGCCCAGTGCCCGATGTCCAGCAGCGCCGGGGCATCGGGCCAGGCCAACGCCTCCGACGCCGGGTGGTGGCGCAGATCAGAGGTCAGGTAGAGATCGGCACCGATCTCGCGGGCCCGGTCCAACAGGTCGTCACCGGCACCGGCCTGGACCGCGACCCGGCTGACCGGGCGATCCGGGTCACCGGCCACCCTGACCCCGACCGCCGTGGCCGGGATCCGTTCGGCGACCATCGCCGCGAAGGCACCGACCGTGGTCGGCTCGACCTCACCGATCCGTCCCAGCCCGGTGTCGGTCGAGGACACCTCGGCCAGTTCGAGCAGGTCCCAGGCGGGTTCCTCGTACGGATGGGCGGCCAGCAGGGCGCGCAGCACCGCCGTCCGACGGGGACGCGGCAGCACCATCTCGACCCGGTCCTCCGACACCTGCTCCACCCGACCGACCTCACCCAGGTACGGCTCGGCCCCGGCCAGCGGCCGGAAGGATCCGGTCCCCGGGCTGACGAAGTGGCAGCGGTCATAGTCCCCGATCGCGCCGGCCCCGGCGGCGGCCAAGGCGTCCACCACTGCAGGGGTGTGGCTGCTCGGGACGAAGGTGACGATCTTGTCCAGTGGCTCGCTGGGGCGGGCCACCAGGGGGCGGGGATCCCGCAGTCCGAGGGCTGAGGCCAGGGCGGCCACTGTCCCGTACGGGCCGATGTCGGCATTGGTGTGGGCACAGACCAGACCGATCCGGTGCTCGACCAGGGCGTGCACCATCCGGCCCTTCGGATGGCGCGGGTCGATGCCGTGCACACCGCGCATCAGCAGCGGATGGTGCGTCACGATCGCCCCGACCCCGAGTTCGATCGCCTGGGCGACCACCTCGGGGGTGACGTCGACGCTCACCAGGACGCGGTCGGCCGGCCACTGCGGACTTCCGCAGACCACCCCGACCCGGTCCCACGACTCAGCCGTGGCCGGGGGGTACAGCCGATCCAGCAGGGCGACCAGGTCGGCGAAGCAGGTCATGCCCGCGCGCTCGTGTCCTGACACCGCAGGGCCCGTACGGCGTCGTCGCACCGCTCGCTGACCGCCCGGCGGACCGGATCGCTCAACGAGTCGTCGGCCAACCACTCGGTGACCCGCGTGACCAGGGCCTGGTCGGCCACCACCACGGGGAAGGCCGAGGTCAGGAAGGCCTTCTGCAGCGGCACGCCGCGGCGGGCCCACACGCCGGCACCTTCACTGATCGCCCGGGCGGCGTCCAGGTAGGGCTCCAGGTAGCGCCCGACCAACTCCTCCTGACCGGTCTGGAAGAACTGCGCGGCGATCCGGCGGTAGGACTCGTTGGGCATGTCCTCGGCCTCGGTCAGCAGGCGCCAGGCCTCGGCCTTGGCCGACCGGGTCGGGATGGCGGCTCGAGCACCGCCGGCCGCCTCACGCCCGGCGATCGTGTTGTCCCGCTCCACCTCTGCATCGATGGTGGCCTCGTCGGCGGCCCCGACCCGGGCCAGGTTGGCCACCAGGTGCCAGCGCAGGTCGGTGTCGACGGTGAGCCCGGCGGGGACCTCCTCGCCGTCCAGCCATCCCTGCAGCACCGCCGCACCGGTCTCGCCGGTCACGGCCGTGGCCAGGGCTCGGGCGATCGCCAGCTGGTGGTCCGATCCGGCCTCCGCCTCGACCAGGGCCCGGGCCACACCCTGCTCCAGGGTGCGGCGCACCTCGTCGCGCACGGTGCCGGGCTGGGTGTACAGCTCGGCGGCGATGGTGGCCTGTCCGAGCAACGCCTGGACCGCGGTCAGGTCGGACTCGGTGCCGACCCCGCGCAGCACGGTGGCCACGTAGTCCTGGGCGGCCATCTCGCCGTCGCGGCACATGTCCCACGCCGCACCCCAGCACAGCGCGCGGCTGAGCGGGGAGTCGAGGTGGTGGATGTGCTCGACCACGCTCGCCAGCGACTGCTCGTCGAGGCGGATCTTGGTGTAGGTCAGGTCGTCGTCGTTGAGCAGCACCAGGTCGCCGCGCTCCACACCGACGAGCTCGGCGATCTCGGTGCGCTCACCGGTGATGTCGACCTCGACCCGCTCCCGTCGGGAGAGTGAACCCGTCGAGCCGTCGAGTGCGTAGACCCCGATCGCCATCCGGTGCGAGCGCAGGGTCGGGTACTGCTCCGGCGCGGTCTGGACCACGACGAAGCGCGTGAACCGGCCCTGCTCATCGAGGTCGAACTCGGCGCGCATGGTGTTGACGCCGGCGACCTCGAGCCACTCGGCCGACCAACCGGACAGGTCGCGTCCCGACGACTTCTCCAGGGCCGAGAGCAGGTCCGACAGCTGGGTGTTGCCGAAGGCGTGGGTGGCGAAGTAGTCACGGACCCCGGCCAGGAAGGCGTCCCGACCGACGTAGGCGACCAACTGGCGCAGCACCGAGGCGCCCTTGGCGTAGGTGATGCCGTCGAAGTTCTGGTCCACCGCGTCGAGGTCGACCATGTCAGCCGCGATCGGGTGGGTCGAGGGCAGCTGGTCCTGGCGGTACGCCCAGGTCTTGCGCTTGTTGCAGAACTCGGCCCAGGCGGTCACCGGGTCCTCGTCGGACTCGGACTGGGCGAAGTGCGAGGCCCACTCGGCGAAGGACTCGTTGAGCCACAGGTCGTCCCACCAGATCATGGTGACCAGGTCGCCGAACCACATGTGGGCCAGCTCGTGCAGGATCGTGTTGTCTCGGGAGCGCAGCGCGGCTGCGGTGACCCGGGAGCGGAAGACGTACTCGTCGCGGAAGGTGATGCAGCCCGCGTTCTCCATGGCACCGAAGTTGTACTCCGGCACGAAGACCTGGTCGTAGCTGCCGAACGGGTAGCGGTGGGCGAAGGACTTCTCGAAGACCGCGAAGCCGTCCTTGGTGGTCTTCAGGATGCGCTCGGTGTCCAGGTGCTCGGCCAGCGACTGGCGACACAGCACCGACATCGGGACGTGACCACTCAGCTCGGAGCGGTAGCCCTCGTCCTCGACCAGGTGGTACTCACCGGCGACGATCGCGGTGATGTAGGTCGACAGCGGCTCGGTCTCGGCGAAGTCCCAGCGGGCCACGCCGTCGCCGGCCGGCGTGGGCTCGACCCGGGCGGCGTTGGAGACCACGGTCCACGACTCGGGTGCGGTCACCGAGAAGGTGAAACGACCCTTGAGGTCGGGCTGCTCGAAGCAGGCGAAGACGCGACGGGCGTCCGGCACCTCGAACTGGGTGTAGGTGTAGACGCGGTCATCGGCAGGGTCGACGAAGCGGTGCAGTCCGGTGCCCTCGCGGGAGTACCGGCAGACGGCAGTGACGCTGAGCTCGTGCTCACCGGGCTCGACCGACAGCGGGAGCCGGTGGCCGGTGAAGGTGGCCGGGTCGAGGGCCGTACCGTCCAGGCTGGCCTCCAGCACCCGGTCCGCGATCAGGTCGACATGGGTGTCGCCGGCGGTACGGGCGGTGAAGGTGAGCGTGCTGGTCGACACGAAGGTCTGCTCCGGGGCCTCCAGGGGCTCTCCGGAGGGCAGACGCCCGGACAGGTCGACGTGGATGCGGTAGCGGTCGGTGGCCAGCTGGGTGGAGCGGGCCTGGGCCTCGACGCGGGTGATGTTCGCTTCGGACATGGTCAGCATCCTTGCACGGACCGGGCGCGTGGCGTGAATGGCCGCGTAGGCTGGGGCCATGGCGAATGACTCAGTTGAAGAGGTCCATTTCTGGTTCGATCCGGGCTGCCCGTGGTCGTGGATGACGTCACGCTGGATGCTCGAGGTCGAGAAGGTCCGCCCGGTACGGACGGTCTTCCACGTGATGAGCCTGTCGGTGCTCAACGAAGGGCGTGACCTCGACCCCGGCTACCGGGCGGCGATGGATCGCGGCTGGGCCCCGGTCAGGGTGGCGCTCGCGGTCGACCAGCAGCACGGCAAGGAAAAGCTGAGCGAGTTCTACACCGCGCTGGGCACCCGCTTCCACCCCAACAAGGAGGAGCGCACCAAGGAGACCCTGGTTGCGGCGCTCACCGAGGTGGGCCTGCCGGCTGAACTGGCCGATGTCGGTGACACCGATGCCAATGACGAGGCCCTGCGCGCGTCCCACCACGAGGGCATGGACCCGGTCGGTGACGAGGTCGGCACCCCGGTGATCCACGTGGACGGCGTCGCCTTCTTCGGCCCGGTGATCTCGCCGGCGCCCAAGGGCGAGCAGGCCGGTCAGCTCTTCGACGGGGTCCGCGCTGCTGCTGCCTATCCCGGCTTCTTCGAGCTCAAGCGGAGCCGCACGGTCGGACCGATCTTCGACTGAAGGTCAGATCCAACGGCGTAGGGCAGGCTCCACCAGGTCGGCCAGCTGAAGGAAGCCCAGGTCGCTGGGGTGCACCCCGTCGACGCTGCCCTCGGTGAGGTCGTGCCCACCCAGGTCGAGGAACTCGATCCGGGTGTCGCCGGCCTGCCGCCGGGCGTCGACGATCTCGGCCTGGACGGCCCTCTTGGCCAGCCGGTTCTCGAGGGCGTCCGGGTCGTACTGCTCCTGGATCCGCTGGGTCTTGCAGGTCACGATGATCGGGACCTCGGCGTGACGTTCGCGCAGGATCGTGATGAAGTCGCCCAGGGTGGTGCGCAGATCCTCGACCTCGCGGACGTTCGACTCGTAGTCCAGGACGAAGCAGGCCACGTCGTCGAGCTGGGCCAGGGTCCGGG
>DVLP01000399.1 GCA_018715445.1 Candidatus Avipropionibacterium avicola
CCGGACGGGGAGTTGATCCAGCGCCTCGCCCACAAGTACACCGGGGCCGCGTACGACGGTGCCGACCCCACCAAGGGTCGGGTCGTCGTCCGGGTCAAGCCCCACAAGGTCTTCTGGCGCTGACGACAACAGGGTCCCCCCACGGTGAGTGGGGGGACCCTGTCAGGAGTCTCGGTCGGACTCAGGCCTTGTCGGCGTCGTCCTGATCGGCCTCGTCGGTCGCGGCGTCGTCGGCCTCAGCCGCGGTGGGCTCCTCAACGGCAGCCTCGTCAGCGACCTCGGGCACCTCGGCGTCGGGATCGGCGATCGAGCCGTCGGCCTGCAGGTTGCTCAGGTCGACCGGATCGCCGGCCGCGTCGGTGATGGTGGCGGCCTCGACAATGGCCGCCAGCGCCTTGCGGCGACGGATCTCGGCCATGTACTCCGGCATGTGGTTGTGCTCGACCATGTGCTGCAGCTCCTGCTGCGGATCGACACCGGACTGCTGGGCGATCTGCATCACGTGCTGGAGCAACTCGTTCTGGTCGACGCCGATCTCGTTCTCGTCGGCATACTTGTCCAGCACCAGCTGCGAGGTCAGCGCATCGCTGGAGCGCTTCTCGACATCGGCCCAGAAGGCGTCCTCGTCCTCGGCCTCCTCGGACTCGGCGAGGTACTCCTCCAGGGTCACCCCCATCTGGGCGAGCTGGTTGTTGATCTGCTCCTTGCGGGCCGCGAGCTCGGAGGTACGGATCCCCTCCGGCACGTCGATCTCCAGGTCCTCGATCGCGGTGGCCAGCACGGCGTCGCGGGCGTTCTGGGCCTGCTCGAGGCGGTGACGACGGGTCAGCTCCTCACGGATCTGGTCGGTCACCTCGCCGATGGTGTCGTACGGGGAGGCGAGCTGGGCGAAGTCGTCGTCCACCTCGGGCAGCTCCCGCTCCGAGACCTGGCTCACGGTGAGCTCGACCTCGACCTCCTCACCCTTGTGGGCGCCGCCGACCAGGGTGGTGGTGAAGGTGGTCGTCTCACCGGCCGACAGACCGGTCGCAGCCTCGTCGAGGCCGTCGAGCATGCCGCCGGCACCGATGGTGTACTGCAGGTCCTCGGCGGTGGCGTCAGCCAGCTCCTCGCCGTCCTTGCGAGCGACCAGCGAGATGGTGACCACGTCACCCTCGGCGGCGGCCCGCTCGACCACGGTGCTGGTGGCGAAGCGCTCACGCAACGCCTGGAGCTGCTCCTCGACGTCGGCATCGGTGACCTCGACGGTCTCGACCTCGGCCGAGATGGTGGAGAAGTCGGGCAGGTCGAACTCGGGGCGCACGTCCACCTCAGCGGTGAACTCCACCTTCTCCTTGTCGACCAGGTTGGTGACCTCGACCTCCGGCTGGGCCAGCGGGACGAGCTTGTGCTCCTCCACGGCGGCGCCGTAGAACTGCGGCAGCGCCTCGTTGATCGCCTCCTGCAGGACCGTGCCACGCCCGACACGCTGGTCGATCACCATCGGCGGCACCTTGCCCTTGCGGAAACCGGGGATGTTGATCTGCTTGGCCACCTCACGGTAGGCCTTGTCAATGCTGGGCTTCAGCTCGCTGAACGGGACCTCGATGGTGATCTTCACCCGGGACGGGCTGAGCTGCTCGACAGTGCTCGGCAAGGTGTTCGCTCCTGGATCTGGCTTCGGTGCCTGCCCGCCGGGCAGGAATTTGGTCAATCATGCCGCGCCCGTGAGCGCAGCCGACGAACCATGGTAACGATTGGCCACGGCCCACGTCGAACTGAGCCCGGTGGGAAGCATCGCACCGGTGGCGTACACTGACTCGTCGCGGGGCGTAGCGTAGTGGCTAGCGCGTCTGCTTTGGGAGCAGAAGATCGCAGGTTCGAGTCCTGTCGCCCCGACGGACCGATCGAGTGGGTGGACCCGCTTGATTCGGTCTGGGTGGAGCCCGTACGCTGTGCGGCGCACGCCTTGCGGGCGTAGCTCAATGGTAGAGCCCCAGTCTTCCAAACTGGTGGTGCGAGTTCGATTCTCGTCGCCCGCTCCAGTCCTTCCCCTCTCCGCCCGTCACCTCACCGTCAGGTGACGGCGGACCTCTCCTCCAGACCCAGCAGCCCTGCCAGGTGGCGGGTCATGCCGTCGTCCTCGCTGTTGGCCGGTGCGGTCTGGTCGACCACCCCCACCAGCGACGGGTCTCCCCCGGGCATCCCGACCCCGAGACCGGCTGCCTGCAGCATCGCCAGGTCATTGGCGCCATCGCCGTAGGCCACCACCTCGGTCAGGTCCACGCCCAGGTGCTCGGCCACCACCGCCATCCCGACGGCCTTGGTCGCCCCGGGTGCCGAGATCTCGATCATCGGCGTGCCCGACCAGGTGACGACCACGTCGTCCTGGCCGGCCAGGCGCTCGGCCAGCTCGGGCGGACCGACCTCGCGATGGCGCGCGATCAGCTTCAGGACCGGACGGTCGGTGAGCTCGTCGATCGGCCCAGTCGCCATCTGCGCCGGGTCACGGTGGTGGTCGCGAAACCCCGCCATCGCCGGATAGCCGGGTGTGGTCCGGAAGGTAGCGCCACCATCGGCCACCGTGACGAACTCGGTCCCGGGGACGGCCCGACTCAGGACGTCGATCACCTCACGCTGCACCCCAGAACCCAACAGGGCTTCATGAAGCACCGTCCGGTCGTCGCGGTGCAGCACCACGGCACCGTTGCTGCAGACCATCCAGGGTGAGCAGCCGGCCGCCGCGCAGATGTCGACCATCCCGTAGGGCTGACGCGCACTGGCCGCCACCACCGGCACGCCCAGGTCGCGGGCCCGATCGACCACCGAGCGGCTGTACGCACTGACGCTCAGGTCGGCACGGATCAGGGTCCCGTCGAGGTCGGTGACCACCAGACGGGGACGCACCACCACTTCAGTCCTCGCTGTTGCGGACCGCGATGTCGGTGCTGAGCACCGTCGCGAAGCAGGTCCACAGCGCGTACGGCACCAACCAGACACCGGCGGCCCGGCTGTGGCGACCGACTCGCTTGACCAGCTTCATCGAGGACATCGCCAGCAGCGCGGCCCCCACGGCGGCCAGACCGAGGTGGCGGGAGCGGAAGAACAGCCAGCTCCAGCCGGCATTGAGCCCGAGGTTCACCCCGACGCTGCGGACCAGGGCCGCCCGCTCCTGCTCGGGACAGTGCTTGTACGCCTTGGCGACCGCACCGGCGATGGTGGCGTACAAGGCGGTCCACACGACAGGGAAGGCGCTCGGCGGCGGCTGCCAGTCCGGCTTGGCGAGCGACTGGTACCAGTCCGACTCGGGATCGGTGGCGGCCGCCCCGGCCATCGCGGTGGCGGTGACGGCGGCGCCGGAGACCAACAGTGGTGGGATCCTCATGTCTCCATCCTGCCACCCCAGCTTCGTGCCACCCCCAGCTCGTGTCTCGGGCCGTGGCCCGGCGATCTCGGGTACGTTCAACGGATGCACAGGCGGACGGCCTTGGGCGCACTCGCCTCGGCAGGGCTCCTGCTGACCGGCTGCTCCGGACCTCCGGCGCCGACCCAGGAGGAGTTGGAGTGCACCACCAAGAGCGCCTTGACCGAGTTCGACCACCTCGGTGACGCGGCCATCGTCTACGAGGTGGACCAGCGGGCCTCCTCGTTCTCGATCGAGCCGAACTTCCTTGCCCAGATGGAGACCTGGCACCTCGACTGGCAGGCGACCAGCGACCTGCCGCACGACGACCAGGTGTGGAGCTACGGGGCCTTCGTTCGCGACGGCCTCAGCTGCGACTCCTGGCACGGGGCGGGACGGGCCTTCGACATCAGCCAGCTGCGCCACGGTGACGACACCATCGTCTCCTGCCGCGAGGACCTGTGGGCCGAGCTGGGAGACGTGGCCCGGCGCGACGACCTCCGCCGACGCTACTGGTCACTGGCCGCGAGCCTCCACCTGCACTTCGCCTACGTCCTGACCTACCTGTACGACCCGGCCCACCGCAACCACATCCACGTCGACAACAGCGTGTCGCGCAGCGGGATGAGCGTGTTCGACCGCACCTCCCGGGTGCAGCTGCACATGGTGCAGACCGCCTGCGCAGTGCTGTGGGACGTCGAGGTCGAGCCGAGCGAGCAGTGGGACCGTCAAACCCGCAACGCCAGCCATGTCGTGCTGGAGAAGTTGGGCGCCCACGGCGACGTCGGACGCTCGGACAACTGGGAGGCTTTCCTGCGCGGCTGCGTCCCGCGCGCCGCGGCGCTCTCCTGAGTCCCGTTCCGGACCGGATCAGAGCACAGGCGGGGCCAGCACCAACCAGGCCAGGGCCTCGACGGCGACCGAGGCGTCCTCACCGATCCGCGACCACACCTCGCCGCGGACCCGACGGTGGTGTTGCTCCAGCAACTCCTCGAAGCCGATCGCACCACCACCCGACGCCGGCGGACCGAGCTCGGTCATCAGGCAGCCGATCGCGACCAGCCTGGCCTCGCCGACCAGGTCGGTGCCTCCCCAGCGACGACCCCGCAGGCCCAGGCCCCAGTGCACACCCAGCTCGGTCACGGCCTCGCGCCCGGCCGGGTCCTCGATGCTGCGGGAGAGCTGGGTGGCCAGGTCGTCGCCGACCTCAGGCGCCGGTGCGGTGAGCTCGATCCCGGACCGAGGGTCGAGCCCGACCACCTGCCGGGCGCCCATCACCTGTCCCAACACCAGCGCGCGGCACTGGTCGCCGGGCATCCGTGCCAGGGCACGGGTCGCGCGCTCGGCCAGGTCCCGGTCCCCGGTCAGCACGGCCCGCCCGGCCAGCACGGCGACGGCGAAGGCACCGTCATCGTCGATCCGGCCCACCAGCCCGTCCAGGGCGTCCTCGACATCGGACTGGAGCAGCCGACCACCGGCGGCCAACTGCGCATGACGCTGCAGCACCACCGCATCGGCGAGCGCGTCGAGCCTCATCCCCTGTCGACCCCGAGGCCAGCGCGCCTCGGCGCGGGCGACGACGGCGGCCACCAGCTCGTCCACCGACGGCGCAAAACCGAGGTCCACCTCCACCCGGCCCCGCGGTCCGGCCAGCTCGAGGTGGATCCGGCCCGGCTCCACCCCTTCGATCTCGGTCGCCCAGTCGTGCTCGTGGGGTTCCAGGCCGATCCCCTCGGGTGTCGTGCGGTGCCCCACCAGGGCCTGGTCCGGGTGTTCCAGGCCGACCACGGCCCCGACCTCCCACCAGTCCCAGGCCGGGACGCAGTTGGGCCGGGTGCGCGCCAGCGGGGCCGGCCCGTCGTACCAGTCGCCCCGCAGGCTGACGACGTGGCGACCACCGGGCTCCAGGACCAGCCCACCGATCTCGATCGGTCCGGCTCCGGCAAGGTCGGGACTGCGCAGTTCTCCCTGCAGCAAGGAGAAACCGAGGATCGCCCGCCTGGTCGATGACAGCATCGCCACACTCGCCTCGGCTCCCTCGCAGGCGACCCAGCCGATCCACTGCGGTCCCGGCTCGGGTCCCAGCCCGAGCCGGTCCACCATGACCGGGTGGTCGCCGGTGTTGGTGAGCAGGATGCGGATGTTCCAGGTCCGGTCGAGCGAGTGCCGCAGGCTGACCTGCACGGGGCCGGCGACGAAACGTTCGGTGACCTCGTCGAGCTCCCAGTCCAGCGCGGACGGCTCCGGGTCGACGGG
>DVLP01000400.1 GCA_018715445.1 Candidatus Avipropionibacterium avicola
CGGCAACAACAACAACAACAACAACAACGACAACGGCAACCAGGGCCGGGACAACTCCAACTCCCGCAACCAGGACCGCGCCAAGCAGGACGACAAGTCCGACAACGGCCCGACCGCTCCGGCCTCGGGTCGCGGAGCTGCCGCCGTTGCTTCGGCGAAGTCGAAGCTGGGCTCGCCCTACGTGATGGGTGGCACCGGTCCGTCGTACGACTGCTCCGGTCTGACCATGACCTCGTGGAGCGCCGCCGGGGTCAGCATCCCGCGCACCTCGCAGGCCCAGTACGCCGCGACCAAGCGGATCTCGCGCGCTGACCTGCAGCCCGGTGACCTGGTCTTCTACTACGGCGGCATCACCCACGTGGCGATGTACGTCGGCAACGGCCAGATCATCCACGCACCGAACAGCCGCAGCGTCGTGAAGTACGACTCGATCGACTCGATGCCGGTCGCCGGCTACGGTCGGGTCTGATCCACCTCGAACACACCGCACTGCGCCCCCTGTCCCGCCGGGACCAGGGGGCGCAGTCGTTCCTGCCAGGCTCGACCGGGGATCATGGAGCGGTGACCATCCATCCCGGGCCATCCCTGCCGCGACGTACGGTCCTCGGCGCCGGATTGATGGGTGCCGGATTGACGGGCGCAGGTCTGGTGCTGGCCGGTGCCGCTGGTTGTCGCGCCGACCCCGGTCGCCCCGGTGATCCTGCGACCGGTGGTGACTCCGCGTCCAGTGACCCTGCGGCGCGGGACCGGCTGCTCGCTGCGTGGGGCGACGCCGTCCGTACCGGTGACGTCGAGGCCGAGTCCGGGCTGTTCCCCGACGGCCAGGCGCCCTCGGCCGCCGCGTGCGGACTGGCGGCCTTCGACGTGGCCGCCGAGCCGGAACAGCCCGACACCGTACGGGTCACCTGGCAGCTGCCCGAGGACCGGGCCCAGACCCATCGTCTGGGGATCGGGGTCGTCGGTGGTCAGGGCGAATGGCTCCTGACCCGCACCGAGCCGGGCGGCGACGCCGCGGTCCCGCTGTGGTGGCTCGGTCAGTGTCGCGCCGTCTCCGGGACCCGTTCCGCCGCCCTGGTCGCCACGGCCGATCCCCACGCTCCTTGGGGCGCTCGCCCGATCTCGGACTGGCTCGATCTCGCCGACCGAGCCGTCGCGACCGCCGGCGAGCGGACCGGACGTGATCACGTACGGCTGTGGCTTCAGCTGGCCTCCACCCCGGAGCAACTTGCCCGACTCGGCGTCACTGCCTCGGCCACGGCTGCCGGGGGAGCGTGGGTGATGGGGGACGGCCCGATGCACGTGGTGCTCGACCCGGGCGTGGCCGGCGCACTCAACGAGGCCGAGGCCGGTGCCCTGCTGCTCCACGAGACCGTCCACGTGCTGACCGATTCGGGCCGGACCGACCTGCCGCTGTGGGTCGAGGAAGGCTACGCCGAGGCGGTGACCTGGGCCGACGACGAGCAGGGTGGCTGGCTGCAGGCCGGTGATCTGCTTGCCTGGATCGCCGCCGAGGGCGCCGATGGCCTCACGATCCCGACCGATGACGAGTTCGCCGGGGCCGACGCGTACGTCCGCGCCTGGAGCCTGTGCCTCTGGATGCAGGACCACCACCGCGATGGTTGGCAGGCCTTGCGCTGCTGGTACGACCGGCAGGCACCGCCCAGCGCCGGTGGCCCTGACACCCGCAGGACGGCGTCCGACGCGCTGGCCGAGGTCTTCGGACTCTCCGAGCACGAGCGCTTGGTGCGATGGCGGCGCTGGATGGCTGAGCAGGCAGGCCGGCGCGGGTGACTGGGGGAGAATGGGTGCCATGGGGCAGGTGATGGGCGCGATGATCGCCGAGGCGAGCACCGGGATCGAGGTCGCCGTGCCCCGTCCTGCCGACGAGGTGGCCGCGGCACTGGACCCGTCTGCCGCTCCGGCCCGCGACGCGGGCCCTTCCTGGTACGAGGGCCCTTCCTGGTACGAGGGCTTGCGGCTGCACCGCTACGACGACCGGGGCGACGAGGGAGCCCGCTTCGTGGTCACCGGTCACCTCGTCGGATCCTGTGAGTGGTGGATCGAGACGCTGCCCCGGCATCCCGACGGTTCCGACGCAGGCGTGGTGGTCCACTTCTGGCTCCGAGGTCGTGCCACCCGTGACGGCGACCGTGATCCGGAGCGGCACTGGCCGGGTCCGGCGGGGTGGATGGCGCGACGCCGTACGACCGCGATGGTGCACCACCACGGCGAGCGATTCCGGCACCTGCTGCACCGGATCAGGGTCGGGCCATCTCGCCATGAGGGATTCTGACTTGCCAACTGCTGCCGAAGACGATAGAAATTTCAACATGTTCTTCGATCTCGACTTCTGGGCCGTGACACGTCGTCACGTCGACCTGTTGCGGGTTGAGAGCAACTTCGTGTGTCTGTGCCGGTGATCCGGCACACTGACCCGTACGACCCCTTCTTCTGAGGGGTTCCCACCTGGGCCATGTGTCTGCCCAGGTGGTCCTCGATGACTGCATGCCCGTGATCGGGCGTGGATGAGGCTTCTTGGGTGATGCGCCGGCTCGCCGCCTTCCACCGTGACCTCCACACCCGAACCTGAGGCCCGATCATGACGACGACCCCCACCCAACCCAGCAAACCCGCCAGGCCAGCCCGCCGCCCGACTTCCCTCGGGCAGTGGCTGGTCGACGGCAAGGAACCCCTCAACGGCAACGAAGTGCTGAAGAAGGCCGACGACGGACTCAACGTCAAGGACCGCATCATCAGCACCTACGCCGCCGCAGGGTTCGATGCGATCCCCGAGGACGACCTGACCGGCCGGTTCCGCTGGTACGGGCTCTACACCCAGCGCAAGCAGGGCATCGACGGCTCCCGAACATCCAAATTGGATGCCGACGAGCTGTCGGACAAGTACTTCATGATGCGGGTCCGGATCGACGGGGGACAGCTCACCACCGACCAATTGCGTGTGGTGGCAGGGATCTCGACCGAGTTCGCCCGTGACAGCGCCGACATCACCGACCGGCAGAACATCCAGTTGCACTGGGTCGGGATCGAGGACGTCCCCGAGATCTGGGCACGGCTGGAAGCGGTGGGCCTGAGCACGACCGAGGCCTGCGGCGACGTGCCCCGGGTGATCCTGGGCAGCCCGGTGGCCGGGATCGCCGCCGACGAGATCGTCGACCCGACACCGATCATCCGCGACATCTCCGAGCGCTACATCGGCAACCCGGAGCTGTCCAACCTGCCCCGCAAGTACAAGACGGCCTTCACCGGGCACCCGAGCCTGGACGTGGTGCACGAGATCAACGACATCTCGTTCGTCGGGGTGATCCATCCCGAGCACGGGCCCGGCTTCGACCTGTGGGTCGGTGGTGGCCTGTCGACCGTGCCCAGGCTCGCCCAGCGACTCGGTGCCTGGGTGTCACCGGAACGGGCCGCCGAGGTCTGGTACGGCGTCACCCGGATCTTCCGTGACTACGGCTACCGCAAGCAGCGCACCCGCAACCGCCTGAAGTTCCTGATCGATGACTGGGGGGTCGAGAAGTTCCGTCAGGTGTTGGAGGACGACTACCTCGACGCGCCGCTGCCCGACGGTCCGGCACCGGCGAAGTCCACGGCGCCGGGTGACCACATCGGCATCCATGACCAGAAGGACGGTCGCAAGTACGTCGGCGTCGCCCCCACCGTCGGTCGGGTCAGCGGCACCCTGCTGACCCAGCTGGCCGAGACCGTGGAACGGGCCGGGTCCGGTCGGATCCGGCTCACCCCGCACCAGAAGGTGCTGGTGCTCGACGTCGACCCCGACCGGGTCGAGTCGCTGGTCGCCGAGCTGGACGAGCTCGGACTGCACGCCAACCCGAGCCCGTTCCGTCGCAGCACGATTGCCTGCACCGGCATCGAGTACTGCAAGCTCGCCTTCGTCGAGACCAAGCAGACCGCCGCCGATGCGATCACGGAGTTGGAGCGTCGCCTGGCCGGCGTCGAGGTGGACCCGCCGATCTCGTTGAACGTGAACGGCTGCCAGAACTCCTGCGCCCGGATCCAGGTCGCCGACATCGGCCTCAAGGGCCAATTGATCGGCGGTGACGAGTTCGGCTTCCAGGTCCATCTCGGCGGTGGGCTCGCCTCCGACGACCGTGACGAGGCTGGCCTGGGCCGTACGGTCCGCGGGTTGAAGGTGACTGCCACCGACCTGCCGGACTACGTCGAGCGCGTCGTGCGTCGCTTCCTCGAGGAGCGCGAGGGCGAGGAGACCTTCTCCGCATGGGTCCACCGTGCCGACGACGAGGCCCTGCGATGAGCACCGCACAGCAGGAGCGTCGCCCCCGTGAGGAACTGCGGGCCCTGGCCGAGGGCGCCGAGGAGTGGTTCGGCTCCGACGTGCCGCCTCCGCCCGAGGACGCCGCCGAGGTGTTGGCCTGGGCAGCCGAGGAGTTCGGCGCCGGACTGGCCGTGGCCTGCTCGATGGCGGCCGACACCGTCCTGGTCGACCTGGTGGCGAAGGCCCGTCCCGGCGTGGACGTGCTCTTCCTCGACACCGGCTATCACTTCGCCGACACCCTCGGCACCCGTGCCGAGCTGGAGTACGCCCTGGACGTGACCGTCGTCGACGTCAAGCCGGAGCAGAGTGTCGCCGAACAGGACCGGGTCCACGGCAAGGACCTGTTCGCCCGGGACCCCGGACGGTGTTGCCACCTGCGCAAGGTCGAACCGTTGGCGAACTCGCTGGCCGGCTACGACGCCTGGGTGACCGGTGTGCGGCGGGGGGACAACCCGCTGCGGGCCAACACACCGTTGGTGAGCTGGGACGCCACCCACGAGTTGGTCAAGATCAACCCGGTCGCGTTCTGGAGCTTCGACCAGGTGTTGGCCCATGCCGAAGCCAACCACACCCCGATCAACCCCTTGCTGGCAGCCGGCTACCCGAGCATCGGCTGCGAGCCCTGCACCCGCCGGGTCAACCCCGGCGACGACCCCCGATCCGGCCGCTGGGCCGGCCTGGCCAAGACTGAATGCGGGATCCATCTATGAGTACTGACCTGATCACTGACCCGGTCGCTGCTGCGCGCACTGACCGGACCGATGACCTCCACCAGCTGGACCAGTTGGAGAACGAGGCGATCCACATCATCCGCGAGGTCGTGGGTGAGCTCGAGCGCCCCGTGATCCTGTTCAGCGGTGGCAAGGACTCGGTGGTGTTGCTGCACCTGGCGTCGAAGGCCTTCTGGCCGGGACGGATCCCGTTTCCGGTGATGCACGTCGACACCGGTCACAACTTTGCCGAGGTGCTGGAGTTCCGCGACCGTACGGTCGAGCGGCTGGGCCTGCGCCTGGTCGTCGCCTCGGTCCAGGACTACATCGACGACGGCCGGCTGTCCGAGCGGGCCGACGGCACCCGTAACCCGCTGCAGACCGTGCCGTTGTTGGACGCGATCGTCGACAACCGGTTCGACGCGGTCTTCGGTGGTGCGCGCCGTGACGAGGAGAAGGCCCGCGCCAAGGAGCGGGTGGTCAGCCTACGTGACGAGTTCGGTGCGTGGGACCCGCGCAACCAGCGTCCGGAGTTGTGGAGCCTCTACAACCCGAAGCACCGTCCCGGCGAGCACGTCCGGGTCTTCCCGTTGAGCAACTGGACCGAGCTCGACATCTGGCGCTACATCGAGCGGGAGCAGATCGAGCTGCCCAGCCTGTACTACGCCCACGAGCGGGACGTGTTCCACCGCTCGGGGATGTGGTTGGGGGTTGGCCCCCATTCCCAGCCGGGCGAGCACGATGTCGTGGAGCGTCGTCTCGTCCGCTACCGGACGGTGGGCGACATGTCGTGCACCGGGGCGGTGGCCAGCGACGCGGCCGACGTCGCCGCGGTGATCGCCGAGGTCGCGGCCACCACCATCACCGAACGTGGCGCGACCCGGGCCGACGACCGGATCAGCGAGGCCGCCATGGAGGACCGCAAGAAGGAAGGGTACTTCTGATGAGCGAGCAGACACTGGACGCCGCCGCAGTGGCCGAGGGGCCGACCGGACTGTTGCGACTGGCCACGGCCGGCTCGGTCGACGACGGCAAGTCGACCCTGGTGGGCCGGCTGTTGCACGACTCGAAGAACGTGCTGGCCGATCAGTGGGACGCGGTCGAGCGGGTGAGCCGTGAGCGCGGGTTCACCGGCGCCGACCTGGCGCTGCTGACCGACGGACTACGGGCGGAACGGGAGCAGGGCATCACGATCGACGTCGCCTACCGCTACTTCTCAACCGGTACGAGGAACTTCGTGCTGGCTGACTGCCCCGGACATGTGCAGTACACCCGCAACACCGTTACCGGTGCGAGCACCTCTGACGTGATCATCGTGCTGGTCGACGTCCGCACCGGTGTGGTCGAGCAGACCCGCCGTCACCTCGCGGTCGCTGCCCTGCTGCGGGTGCCCCATGTGATCGTGGTGGTCAACAAGATCGACCTGGTCGACCACGACGAGCAGCGCTACGGCGAGGTCGAGGCCCAGATCCGCGAGTTCTGCACGAGCCTGGGGATCCAACAGCTGCACACCCTGCCGGTGTCGGCCCTCGACGGAGACAACGTGGTGGAGCGCTCTGCCAACACGCCGTGGTACACCGGGCCCAGCCTGCTGGAACTGCTCGCCACCCTGGAGCCGGCGACCGTCGATGCGCAGGCACCGTTCCGGTTCTCGGTGCAGTACGTGCTGCGTCCGCAGAGCGCGGCCGTCTCGCCCGAGCACGTCGAGTACCGCGGGCTGGCCGGTCGGGTCGAGTCGGGCACCGTACGACCCGGTGACGAGATCGTGGTGCTGCCCTCGGGTCGACGCTCCCGGATCGCCGGGATCGACACCGCCACACAGGAGTTGGACTCCGCCGGGGCGGGACAGTCGGTCGCGCTGCGACTCGTCGACGACCTCGATGTGTCCCGCGGCGACGTGGTGGCCGAGGCCGAACGGGCCCCGGAACCGCTGCGTGAGGTCGATGCGATGATCTGCTGGCTGGCCGAGGTCCCGCTGCGGTCCCGGCAGCGCGTGCTGTTCAAGCACGGCTCGCGCACGGTACCGGCGATCGTCACCGACCTCCACGGGCGCCTCGATCTGGGCACCCTGGAGGCCGAGACGGCCGACGCCTTCGACCTCAACGACATCGGACGGGTCAGCCTGCGGCTGGCACAGCCGGTGCCGGTCGAGGACTACGGCCAGTCACGCTCGGGCGGATCCTTCATCCTGATCGATCCGCAGTCCGGTGGCACCCTGGCCGCCGGCATGGTGCGGCTGGAGCGCAATGGTGACGGCCCAGGTGTGCCGCGCCTGACGATCGAGTGGGAGATCTGAGATGACCCTGATGCTCGGGTTGGACCTCACCGATCGTTCGGTGCTCGCGGTCGGTGGGGGACCGGTGTCGGCGCGTCGGGTCCAGGACTTCGTCACCGCCGGTGCCCGGGTCCACCTGGTGGCGCCCTATGCCTGCGAGGACCTGACCGACCTGGCTGCCAGCGGGCAGATCACCTGGTCGGTCCGTGACACCGCCCCGTCCGACCTCGACGACGTCTGGTTGGTCCACACCGCCACCGGCGACACCGAGACCGACACCAGGGTCCGAGAACTGTGTGACAGCAGGAAGATCTGGTGCGTCGATGCCACCGATGCCGAGGCCACCCGGGTCCGGGTCCCGGCCCGTCGAGAGGTGGACAGCCCGGACGGTCCCATCCAGATCGCCGTGCTGGCAGGTGATCCCGGCAGGAGCCGGACGATCGCGACCGGGCTGCGGGACCACATCGTCTCCGGTCAGGTCGACCTGCGACGTCAGCGCTCCCGTCCCGTCGTGGCTGCCAGGGCTCCGGGCTGGGTCTCCCTGGTCGGGGGCGGTCCCGGCGACGACGGGCTGCTCACCGAGCGGGCCCGCGTGGTGTTGCGCGCTGCTGATGTGGTGGTCTTCGACCGGCTGGCCCCGCAGCAGGTGATGCGTTCGCTGCCGGACACCGTTGAACTGATCGATGTCGGCAAGACCCCGGGCCGCCACCCGGTCCCGCAGCACCAGATCAACCAGATCCTGGTCGACCAGGCCATGGCCGGCAAGGCCGTGGTGCGGCTCAAGGGCGGCGACCCGTACGTCCTGGGCCGTGGTGGCGAGGAACGTCTGGCCTGTGAGGCTGCCGGGGTCCGGGTGGAGGTCGTGCCGGGGGTCACCAGCGCCATCGCCGTCCCCGCTGCGGCAGGTATCCCGGTCACCCATCGGGGGATCGCGTCGGGCTTCAGCGTGGTCACCGGTCACGACGAGATCCCGCGGCTTCCGAACGGGCCCGACCACACCGTGGTCGTGCTGATGGGGGTCTCGACTCTGGACCGGACCGCAGAGCTGTTGGTGGCCCACGGCCGCGCGGCCGGTACGCCGGTGGCGGTCATCGAGCGTGGGTGCACTCCGGATCAGCGGGTCGTGATCGGCACGCTGGACGACATTGCCGTACGGGCTCGGATCGCTGAGGTCTCCTCACCGGCGGTCACCGTGGTCGGGGAGGTCGTCAGCCTGGCCCACTGAGGTTCAGGCCCACAACAACTGTCGGTCCCATCCCGTTCCGGTCCGGGTGTAGCGCTCGCGGTGGTGCTGCCGATCAGGCGATCCCTGCCAGAACTCCACCTGATCGGCCAGCAGCCACCACAGCGTCCAGTCGTGCTCGGGTGTCTCGCCTTTCTCCAACCCGGAAAGGGCGGCAGCGACCGCGTCGGCCTGCTGGGCCGGATCGGCGAGTGGCTGGCTGGTGGGTCCGGCCAGCGCCGCCGCTCGTGAGGCGGGGGACCTGCTCGCGAAGTCGGCGTTCGACTCCTGTGGGTCGGCTGGTTGGACGCGGCCCCTGATCCGTACCGAGCGGAGCCGCTCCTTCCAATGGAAGGTCAGGGCGGCGACCGGGTGGTGCTGCAACTGGATCCCCTTGCTGCTGGAGGCGCCACCGGCGAAGGCCCATGCACCGTCGGGCCGGATCCCTTTGAGGATGAGGATCCTGGCATCCGGGGCCCCCTCGGCGTCGACGGTCGACAGGGTCAACGCGTAGGGCTCGAGTGCTTGGTGGTCGTGGGCGTCGAGCAACCAGCGGGCGAACCGGTCGACCGGGTCGCTGCCACCGTCCCAGTCGGGTGGTGTTCCGGTGAGCGTGGGTACGTCGAGGAGTCGCTGGCCGAGTCGTTCCACCGCATTCGCTTCACCCACGGGACTCATCAGACCCGAGCCCCGTCGTCGGTGTCGTCGTCGCGGTGGCGGGGCAGTCGGCTCAACAACAGGGCCGTGCCACCCATGACCGCCAGGAAGCCCACCCAACCGGTCCATGACGGCAGCCGGACACCGAGCACCAGCAGCACCGTGATCACCCCGGCACCGAGGATCAGGGTGATCCCGGCCATCGCGATCGGGGACAACCGCATCGGCGGCAGCGGAGGGATGTCCATCCCGTCGTCGACGGCGTCGAGGTCCTCGTCATCGGGGGCGTGGTGGACCCGCCAGCCGGACTCGTGGACGACACCTTCGATGACCTCGGGTCCGTCAGCGGCATCCGACCCGCTCGGTGGCGGGGCCTGCGGTGGTGGGGCCTGCGGTGTCGGCCCGGGCGGGGGCAGTTGTCGGTGGTCGTCGAACTCCCGGTCGAACTGGGCGACCAGGTCGGCGAAGGCGGCATCGACCTCGGCATCACTGGGATCTCGGTGGGGCATGGACGGCCTCCGGGTCAACCGGCCTCGTCGGCCCGGTCGAGGAAGAAGGCCGCCGACTCGGCGAAGATGTCGTCGGCATCGAAGTCGAGGGTGGCCACGTGGAAGCTGCGGTGCAGGATCCGTTCGGTGACCGACTCCGAGCCGACGCGGCCCATGATGATCTCGGCCGAGGTGGGATCGACGACATGGTCGACCTCGGAGCGGAACATCAGGATCGGGCACTGCACCCGGTCCAGATCGGCCCGTACCGCGCGCCACAGCCGCATCATCGAGCGGACCGCCCGCAACGGCGTACGGGGATAGGCCCCTTCGGTGACGCCCGGCTTGGCGATGTCGTCGGCGATGGCGTCGATCGAGTCGACGACCAGACTGAGCAGGGGGACCAGATGCATCTTCGGATCAGCACTGGCCACCGACGGGTTCACCAGAGCCGCGGCAGCGACCTGCTCGGGGTACCGCGCCGCCAGGCGCAGGGCCAGCGAACCGCCCATCGACAGTGCCGCCAGATTGACCCGGCCGTACTGCTCGGCCAGGCGGAGGAACTCGGCCTCGACGACGCCGTACCAGTCCTGCCAGGTCGTCCGGTTCATCTCCTGCCAGCTCGTCCCGTGCCCGGCCAACCGGGGCACCGAGACCTCGAAACCGGCGTTGACCAGGCGCTCGGCCCAGGGACGCATCGACCGGGGCGACCCGGTGAACCCGTGACACAGCAGCACCGCCCCGGCCGGCTCGGCGCGCTCGGGTCGGGCCGTGAACGACTCCGCACCTGCGACCACGGCGGGACTCAGGGAGGGGACCAGGTCAGTCATGTCCCCATCGTAGTGGCGCGTCGCACGGTCGAAAGGTGACGTCATGAGATCGACATGGTTCGCTAGGGACGTGAGTGAGCACCGCACCAACGCCGTCGTGGGTGTGGTGGGCAGTGCTCTGCGCAACGCCTTCGTGGTGCCGGTCCAACGGGGTCGGATCCGGATGGGGCAGTGGCCGAGGGCGGCCAGTGGGGTCGTCGTCGCTGCGTACGTGGTGTACGGCCTGCTGGTGCTCAGTGTGCTGCTCTCGGTGCCGCTGGCCCGACTGGCTCCCGAGACCGAACCGTTCGGCTTGCGGGTGATCGGCTCGCTGGCGGTGGCGTTCGGTGTGTGGGCCGCGATGGTGCTGTTGTTCCTCGCGGCCCTGCACCTGCCGTTCTGGTGGCGACCGTTGGCGTGGCTGCTCCTGCTCGTGCCGCACGGCATCGGGTGGGTGGTCTCGCTGTTGACGATCCTGACGCAGGGGGAGCTGTGGCGAGCCCTGCTCGTGGTGATGGCGGTGCTGATCGGCGTGGTGTTGCTGGTCGTGCTGGTCGCCACCGCCACCGGACGCCCCGCCTCGGTGTGGTCGGCGGTGTGCACCGCGATCGGCTTCGGGTTGACCTACTCCCTGCCGCAGCTGGTGGCCGGGCCGTTCACCCCCCTGGTGGCCAGTGGGGTGGCGGTGGTGGCCTTCGTGCTGACCGTGATCGCGCTGCCCCTGGCCGTCGCAGCGGGCACCGCCTTCGCACAGTTCGCGGTCAACCTGACCAGCTCGACCATGGTCTCGATCCGGGATCGGGCGCCCGGGCGGATCTGGCCGGTCGTGGCGATCCTGGCCGCTGTGGCGGTGATGGTGATCGGAGTCTGGCGCGCGCTCGGAGCCGAACCCGGCACGCTCGCGATCACGGTCGTGCACACCGTGCTCTGCGTCGGGTTGACCGGTCTGGCGCTGTGGGCGATCCGCGGCCGGATCCTGCCGGCCGACGATCCGCCACGGCCGGCCGCGCTGACCGAGACCCTCGGCAACGTCTCGATGGCCCTTGGCCTGGCGTTGGGCAGTTGGGCCCTGCCGCAGCTGTTGAGTTCCGTGCTGGCGCTGCCACCGCTGATCACCGAGCACATCACGGTCTGGGCCGACCTGCTGATGGCGCTGGTCGCCGTGGTGCTGCTGGTCCGCGGCGTCCGTCGCCGCAACCTGGTGACGGTGGTGCTGTTGCCGTCGGTGATCGTGATGGCCGTCTTCGCCGCTGTCCAGACCCAGCTCGGGTGGCCGAGCGTGAGCGCCACGATCGCAGCGATGGTGTTG
This sequence comes from Candidatus Avipropionibacterium avicola, assembly GCA_018715445.1. Lineage (GTDB taxonomy): Bacteria > Actinomycetota > Actinomycetes > Propionibacteriales > Propionibacteriaceae > Avipropionibacterium > Avipropionibacterium avicola. Next base: position 11,786 of record DVLP01000400.1, read on the forward strand.
GCGCTGGTGGTGATCGGGGCCGTGGTGCGTTGGCGTTCGCGGATGACGACCCATCGGTGGTTCGTGGTCAGCCTCGCGCTGGTGGTGCTGGTCGTCTTCCCGTACCGCCAGGAGATCACCGAACCGCTCGAAGCGGTGCTCGGCTCGACCCAGGTCGCGGTGCTGTTGATCGGTCTGATCTGGATGTTGCTCACCGAGGCCGAGTTCACCCACGAGTCCAGCCCACGCCACAGCCGGGTGGCCCGCGTGCTGGTCTTCCTGGCCTACGCGGTGTTCAGCGCGGCGATGGCCACCAGCCTGGCCTTCGCGGTCGGTGACTCGATGCTGATCAAGATGAACATGGGTGACCTGGCCGACATCGGCGATGCCATCATCGGCTACGCCTTCGCGCCCGCCGTGGTCATCGGGCTGCTGCTGATCGGGCACCACGAGCAGGACGTGGCCGATCCTTCGACGCCGCCCGTCGGCTGAGAGCCTCGCCCCGGACCTGTCTGTGGCCGTAGGGTGCTGCCTGTCACCGAACAGGAAGGGCCCCCGCCACGATGTATCAGTTCTGCCGTCGGCTCGTCGCCCTGTGGCTGCGCATCATGGTTCGTCCGGTGCAGGTCGATGCCGAACGGATGCCGATGACCGGGGCAGCGATCATCGCGCCGAACCACGGCTCGGCGATCGAGACCGTGATGGTCCCCGCCGTGATCCCTCGCAAGCTCGGCCACGTGGCCAAGCGGGAGCTCTTCACCAGCCGCAACCCGTTCATGCGGTTGCTCGGCTGGTTCATCCACTGGGCCGGCGCTCGACCCATGGACCGCTCAGGGGGGCGTGCCTCGGCCACCTCGATCGCCGGGATCGTCGACCACGTCCGCAACGGGGGAGCCGCGGTCGTCTTCCCCGAGGGGACGCGCAGCCCCGACGGTCGGCTCTACAAGGGCAAGACCGGGGTGGCCCGGCTCGCCCTGGCCTCCGGCGCTCCGGTGATCCCGGTGGGGATCGTCAACAACCAGCCGCGCAAGGTGAAGTGGTGGCCGGTCCCGATCGTCTGGCGCCCCGAGGTCCGCTGGGGCGAGCCCATCGACTTCAGCCAGTGGCAGGCCGGGATCGACGATCGCGCGGTGCTGCGCCACGTCACCGACCAGGTGATGGCTGCGATCCAGGACCTGACCGGGCAGCAGTACGTGGACGTCTACGCCGCCAGCCTCCGCTCGGCCCTGGCCGAGGGGCGCGAGATCAACGCCGTCGAGCAGGATCGCCCCGGCCAGGACAATCCCGTACCGACGATCCGGCAACGCCCCACCCAGGACGACCTCAACCAGATCGACCCGACCCAGGACCAGGAGGGTCAGGATGGACGCTGACCGGGATCCGGGGGCCGATCGCGACGAGGGGGAGGCCCCCGACGAACGGCTGATCGCCCTCGATCCGGAGTCGGGCACCGTCGACGGTGATGTCGGCAGCAGCGGTCGCGGCCTGTACTGGCTGCTGCGCAAGGTGGTGCTGGGTCCGACCCTGCGCCGACTCTTCCGTCCGATCGAGGAGGGCGTGGAGAACGTACCGACCCACGGCCCGGCGATCCTGGCGGCCAACCACCTCTCCTTCGCCGACTGGATCTTCATGCCGTTGGCGCTGAACCGGCGCGTCACCTTCGTGGCGAAGTCGGACTACTTCACCGGGTCCGGGATCAAGGGTGCTGCCCAACGGACCTTCTTCGCCGGGACCGGGCAGGTCCCGATCGACCGCACCGGCGGCCGGGCCAGCGAGGGTGCGCTGCGCTCCGGGCTGCGGATCCTGGACTCGGGCGGACTGTTCGGCATCTTCCCCGAGGGCACCCGCAGCCACGACGGTCGGCTCTACAAGGGCCGGACCGGAGTGGCCCGGCTCGCGCTGCGTTCGGGCGTGCCGGTGGTGCCGGTCGCCCTGGTCGGGACCGACCAGATCGCACCGCCGGGGAAGCTGCTGCGCAAGATCACCTCGCCGACGGTGAGGTTCGGCGAACCGCTGGACTTCTCCCGCCATGCCGGACGGGAGTCGGACCGCATGGTGCTGCGGGCGATCACCGACGAGATCATGTACGCAATCCTGGAACTGTCGGGTCAGACCTACGTCGACGAGTACGCCCCGACCGCCAAGGAGAAGGCCCGCCAGGAGCAGATCCGAGCCGTTCAGGACTGGATCGAGGCCCGGCGACCGCGGAAGGCCGAGCTGGACGGCCCGGAGGAGTCGGAGTCGTCGAGTCCGGGTGAGCCCAGTCCGGGTGAGTCGAGTCCGGATGAGCCAGGTCCGGGGCCTGACTCCGGGGACGACGCCACGAGCTGAGCGATGATCGACCTGCACATCCCCCTCTTCCGCGCGCACGCCGTGCTGCGAGTGGTGCTTGTGCTGGTGACCGTCGGCATCAACCTGACCCGGACCGCCGACGCGGCCCGCCCCGCTCTGTTGTGGGCCGTGACCGCCGCGATGGTCGCGGTGACCGTGGCGACGGCACTGCTGTATCCGTACGAGCGACGCCGTCGGTTGGCTGTCTTCGTGGCCGATGTGGTGCTCACGGTCGCGATGGTGCTGACCACGCCGTACGTCTTCGGGGGCCTGACCACCGGTGGGGTGACCGAGTCGGTCGTCGGGTTCTGGGCGGTCACCGCACCGTTGGCGGTGGCGCTGTGGCGCGGGTGGCTGATGTCGGGAATCGCGACCGCTGCTGTCGCCGGCGCCGGTCTGGTGATCGCCGACCGGATCGACATCCAGACGATCGCCGAGAGCATCGTGGTGGTGCTGACCTGTGTCAGCGTCGGATGGTTCACCTCGCAGCTGCGCACCACGACCCGCGACCGGGAGCAGATGCACGGCATCGCGGCGGCCATGACCGAGCGGCAGCGGCTCTCCAGGATCGTCCACGACGGCGTCCTGCAGGTGCTCGCCATGGTCGAGCGTGAGGGTCGGGCCCTCGGACCCCGTGGCCTGCGGCTGGCCCGGGCCGCCCATGAGCAGGAGGTGCAGCTGCGCCAACTGCTGCAGGACACCGACATCGAGCTCGGATCGTTGCCCGGTGTCCTGGCCGATGTCACCCACCTCGACCTGTCGGCCGTGCTCGACAAGCACGCGGCCCACGGGGTCTCGATCGCGACGCCGCCCGACACCGTGCTGGTCGAGTCGCACCGGGCCGGGGAGATCAACGCCGCCGTGGCCGAAGCCCTGTCGAACGTGCACCGCCATGCCGGACCGGATGCCGAGGCCTGGGTGTTGCTCGAGGTCGACGGCGACGAACTGATCATCAGCATCCGCGACAACGGGGTGGGTGGGACCCGCGCCGACTTCGAGGCGGCTTCCGAGCGTGGACGGATGGGCATGCGACACTCGATCCACGGCCGACTGGCCGATCTGGGCGGGACGGCCGTCCTGCGGACCGAGCCCGGCGAGGGGACCGAATGGGAGTTCAGGATTCCGGTGGAGGCATGAGGCACCGTGAGTGAGCTGATCGAGGACGAGACGCTGATCCGGCGACGGCTGATGGTCGTCGACGACCATCCGATGTGGATCGAGGCGTTGAGCGGGGACCTGGAGGACGACGGGTTCGAGATCGTGGCGACCGCGGCGAACGGGGAGGAGGCCCTGCGGCGTGCCCGGGCCACCAAACCCGAGGTGCTGTTGATGGACCTGCAGATCCCGGCCCCGGACGGGGCGACCTGCACCGAGATCCTGCTCGACGAGTTCCCCGAGATGTTGGTGCTGGTCATCTCGGCCAGCGGGGAGCGCGACGACGTGCTGCGGGCGGTCAAGGCCGGGGCCAAGGGCTACATGGTCAAGTCGGCCTCCCCCGAGGAACTGATCGACGGGGTACGGCGGACCGCTGCCGGGGACGCGGTGTTCACCCCCGGACTGGCCGGTCTGGTGCTGGGGGAGTTCCGCAGGATGGTGACCCGGGCCGAGGCCCACAACGACACCGGTCCGGCGCTGACCAATCGTGAGATCGAGGTGCTGCGCCAGGTCGCCAAGGGGTTGGCGTACCGGGAGATCGCCGAACGGTTGGTGGTCTCGCACCGCACCGTGCAGAACCACGTGCAGAACGTGCTGCGCAAGCTGCAACTCCACAACCGGGTCGAACTGGCGTTGTATGCGATCGAACAGGGCTACCACGACGGGGATCCGAATGCGGTTCGATGAAGGGTGTCGATGATGAGCATCATGCTGATCGTGGGGGTGCTGGCCCTCTGCGTGCTCGTGATGGGTGGCATCGTCGGCCTGATCGTCTGGGCCTTCCGCGGGTCCCGTGTCCCCGGTGCCCTGGATGACAGCGCCTTCGTCAACGCACCGATCGGACATGCCGTGGTCACCGACCGCGACTATCTGGGGCTCGAGTTCGCAAACTCCCGCAAGTACCGCGTGACCTACCAGGTCCGTACCGCTGACGGGTTCGAGTTCACCGGGTGGCAGGACCTCTTCCTGCCGTGGAAGAGCCGGGACGAGTTCGCGGCCGGCACCCAGCACCCGGTGGCCTACCTGCCGTCCGGTCAGACCAGTGAGGTGCGCGCGGTCGGACCGCATGCCCTGCGCTGACGAGTCCCTGCGCTGACGAGTCCCTGCGCTGACCGGGGGAGTGGTGATCAGGCTCGCTCGTCGTCGTCCGGGAGGACGCGGACCTGCAGGATCCGGGACAACGGGCTGGTCCAGTCCTTGCCCTTGCGTGCCGAGACCATCCCGGTGATCGCCTGGATCAGCCAGCCGAGGAACAGCCCACCCTGGACCAACGGGATGGCGATGAAGCTCTCGAAGTCGAACCATGGGTCGTACAGCGTGTACGCCACCAAGAGCAGTGGCCAGGCTGCCAGCATCAGCAGGATCCATGAGAGCTGACCGTTGAACGCCTTGGCCGCCTCTCGCCGGGGTGCGGTGCCCGGCAGGCTGACCGCGTACGAGAGCCCGGGGCCGATCAGCGGGAGGACGACCGAGGCCTGGGCGATCGCTGCCCGGAGGTTCTCGCGGTCCTGGGCCTCGGTGCTGGCGAACGCGGACGGGACGACCTGATCCCTGGACGGGGTGGGCGGGACCTTCCACTCCGGCCACGGCTCGGCCTCGTTGACGTCGACCCGGGGAAGTGAGTCGCCCATGAGTTCAGTACACCGCAGTTCGGTCACCGCGTCCAGAGCCCGGGGCCGTACGGGGGTCGGGGGCCGTAGCGCATAAGCTTGGTCGGGTGTCGACCCAGACCCGTGACGAGCCGTTGCCCTCCCTTGCCGATCTGCATGCGCTGAACGCCTTGCAGCAGCCCACCTATCCCGATCAGTCGGCGGTTGAGTCGGTGGTGGCCCAGTTGCGGATCATGCCGCCCCTGGTGTTTGCCGGTGAGTGCGACGAGCTGCGTCAGAAGATGGCACGGGTCGCGGCCGGTGAAGCCTTCGTCCTGCAGGGTGGTGACTGCGCCGAGACCTTCGCCGGGGTGACCGCCGACAACATCCAGCGCAAGCTGCGCGTGCTGCTGTCCATGGCGGTCCTGCTGACCTATGCCGCGCGGGTGCCGGTGGTCAAGCTCGGCCGGATCGCCGGCCAGTACGCCAAGCCGCGCTCCTCCGACACCGAGACCCGCGACGGGGTCACCCTGCCGGCCTACCGCGGCGACGCGGTGAACGGGTTCGCCTTCACCCCTGAGGACCGCAAGGTCGACCCGCAGCGCCTGCTCGGGGTCTACAACGCCTCGGCGGCCACGCTGAACCTGACCCGGGCCTTCGTCACCGGTGGTTTCGCCGACCTGGCCCGCGCCCACACCTGGAACGCGGACTTCGTGAAGCAGTCGCCCGCCGGTGCTCGCTACCAGGCGCTGGCCGACGAGATCGAGGGTGCGCTGGCCTTCATGGAGGCCTGTGGCATCGAGGACGAGACCTTCCGTACCGTCGACTTCTACTCCTCGCACGAGGCGTTGCTGCTGGAGTACGAGCACGCCCTGACCCGGATCGACTCACGCACCTCCCGTCCGTACGGGGTGTCGGGGCACTTCCTGTGGATCGGGGAGCGGACCCGCCAGCTCGACGGTCCGCATGTCGAGCTGCTGCGTCACATCCGCAACCCGCTCGGGGTCAAGCTCGGTCCGACCACCACCCCCGAGACCGCGCTCGAGCTGGCCGATCGCCTCGACCCCGACCACGAGCCGGGTCGGATCACCTTCATCACCCGGATGGGCCACGAGAAGGTGCGTGACATCCTGCCCGGGGTCATCTCGAAGGTGGAGCAGTCGGGGCGCAAGGTGGCCTGGATCTGCGATCCCATGCACGGCAACACCTTCGCCACCGCCAACGGCTACAAGACCCGTGCCTTCGAGGACGTGATCGACGAGGTCAACGGCTTCTTCGACGTCCACGAGGGTCTGGGCACCTGGCCCGGAGGCGTCCATGTCGAACTGACCGGCGACGACGTCACCGAGTGCGTCGGAGGTGCCGACGAGCTGGCCGAGGCCGACCTCGCCAGCCGGTACGAGACCGCCTGTGACCCGCGGTTGAACCGGAACCAGTCGCTGGAGCTGGCCTTCCTGGTGGCCGAACGGTTGGCCTCGGGACGGATCCAGCGAGCCAGCGAAGTGCCACTGCTCGGCTGACCGAGACCCTCGGGTACGGTCGGGACCATGGTCTGGTTGGAGTTCGATTCCCTGGTCAATGCCCGTGACGTGGGCGGCATCGCCTGTGACGACGGCGGCACGATCCGGCCCGGACAGTTGCTGCGCTCGGACAACCTGCAGTCATTGACCGAGGCTGACATCACCCAGCTGCTGGAGCTCGGCCTGACCGATGTGGTCGACCTGCGTTCCGAGATCGAGGTCGAGCACGAGGGCCCCGGGCCGCTGACCCGCCGTCGCGAGGTCACCATCCACCACTTCACCTACCTCCCGAGCAGCGATCACCGGCCCCTGCCGGCCGACGACCCGGCCGACGTCTCGGGCCCGGAGAATGCTTCGGCGTTGGCCGAGAACGCCCTTCCCTGGATGGGGAAGAAGGCCAGTGTCGACAACGATGACGCGATCGCCGGGCACTACCTGTCCTATCTGAGTGACCGTCCGCAGGACGTGCTGGGCGCGTTGCGCACGATCGCCCACAGCGACGGCGCCTGCCTGGTCCACTGCGCCGCCGGCAAGGACCGCACCGGGACGACGGTGGCCCTGGCGCTGCTGCTGGCCGGCGCCGATCGCGAGGCGGTGGTCGACGACTACGCGGCCAGCGCCGAACGGGTCCCGTTGATCATCGACCGGCTGATGGGTTCGCCCCTGTATCGCCAGGACCTGGAGGGTCAGCCCGTGTCCGCCCAGATCACCCGTCCCGAGTCGATGCGAGCGGTGCTGGACCATCTCGACCGGACCGCCGGCGGGCCTGAGGCTGCGCTCACCGCACTCGGCTGGACCGCGCAGGACACGGCGGCGATGCGGACGAAGCTGCGGGGCCCGCAGCAGTGATCGACCTGCGCAGCGACACCGTCACCCGTCCGACCGAGGCGATGCGTCGCGCCATGACGATGGCCGAGGTCGGTGACGACGTCTACGGCGAGGACCCGACGGTGGTGGCCCTCGAGGAGCGGGTGGCCGGGCTGCTGGGCCACGAGGCGGGCCTGTTCTGTGCGACCGGGTCGCTGGCGAACGTGCTCGGCGTCGCCCAGCTCGTCGGCGCCGGGCAGGAACTGTTGTGTGACGAAAAGGCCCACGTCGTACGCGCCGAGCTCGGTGCCCACGCGGCACTCTCAGGGGTGACCACCCGCACGTGGGCCACCGGTGACGGACGGATTGACCCGGCCCGGGTGCTGGCCCTGGCCGAGGTGGAGGCCGGGCCGTACCTGGTCCGCACCGGCGCCATTGCGGTGGAGGACACCCACAACCTGGCCGGTGGGGTCGTCCAGCCGTACCAGCGGTTGGTGGAACTGTCGCGCGGCGCCCGACGACTCGAGGTCGGGCTGCACCTGGACGGTGCCCGACTGTGGAATGCCCATGTCGCCAGCGGTGTGGCACTGGCCGAGATCGGCCAGCTGTTCGAAACGGTGAACGTCTGCTTCTCGAAGGGACTGGGAGCGCCGGTCGGGTCCGTCCTGGTCGGCCCCACCGAGCGGATCGCTGCGGCCCGGGTGCTGCGCAAGAGGCTGGGTGGTGGGTGGCGTCAGGCCGGGATCCTTGCTGCTGCAGCCATGTACGCCCTTGAGCACCATGTGGATCGGCTGGCCGACGACCACGCGGCAGCCCGCGAGTTTGCCCGGGCCGTCGAGGAGCGAGCGTCGGACAGTGTGGATCCCGCGGCGGTGGAGACCAACATCGTGATCCTCGACGCGGGGCCCCGTGGCGCCGCCGGGTTGGTCGAGGCGGCCGCGACCGAAGGGGTAGCACTGTCGGCCCTGGGGTCGGGACTGGTCCGCGCGATCACCCATCTCGACGTGACCCGGTACGAGGCCCGCCAGGCCGGCGACGTCGTCGGCACCCTGCTGGCCGGGAGGCGGTGACGATGTCGTTCACCGGGATCCCCATCGCGGCCCTGGACTTCTACGACGACCTGGAGCTCGACAACAGCCGGACCTTCTGGCAGGCCAACAAGCAACGGTGGGAGCGTGACGTCCGGGATCCGTTGCTCGCGCTGGCCGACTTCCTCGCACCCGAGTTCGGCGAGGCCAAGCTGTTCCGTCCGTACCGCGACGTGCGGTTCTCCAAGGACAAGTCGCCCTACAAGACCCACCAGGGACTCTTCGTACGGACCGGGCCCTCAGCCGGGTACTACGTCCAGGTCGATGCTGCCGGTGTGATGATCTCGGCCGGTTGGTATGCCGCCGATTCGCCTACGCTGCAAGCGATCCGTCACCACATCGATGCCGATGGCAGCCGGCTGCGTCGTCTGCTCGATCGGTTGGAGACGGCCGGGTGGACCGTCGGCGGCGACACCCTCGTGACCGCGCCGCGCGGCTGGTCCGTCGATCACCCCCACATCGACCTGCTGCGGCACAAGAGCCTGACCGTACGGCGTTGCTTCGACAACGACCCGGCCATGGAGACACCGGCCTTCGCCGCCGTGGTCGCCGACCACTGGCGCCGGACCGAACCCCTGCTGGCTTGGCTCAGCGAAGCCGTCGACGACCCCGACGCCTGACCCGCTCCCCGAGCCCGTCGAGAGCCGGCGGATGGGCTC
>DVLP01000401.1 GCA_018715445.1 Candidatus Avipropionibacterium avicola
CGCGAAGTCCTTCGGACCCGAGCCGTCGATGCTGCGTCATGTCGACGAGCGACTGCGCACCGCACTGGCCCAGGCCCGCGCCGACGAACTCGACGCCCTGGTCCTGGCCACCACCGCGGCCGGTGACACCCGTACCCAGACCCAGATTGCGCGTTGTGCGCGTCAGTGGGGTCAGCACCACAAGCTCCCGGTGCTGGTCTCCCACGCCGACGGCAGTGGCCCGTCGGTCACCTCGGCGATCCGCACCCTGCGGGGTCAGGGCCGTCGCCACATCGCGGTCGGCAGCTGGTTCCTCACCGCGACCACCGAGTGGTTGTCCGAACGTGACGCCGCCCTGTCGGCCGGAGCCACCGCCGTGGCCGAGCCGATCGGCGCGGTCGAGGACTCGGTCCGCCTGGTGCTCGCCCGGTACGCCTTCGCCGCGATGGAGTTGCTGCCGCTGGAGAATGAGGCGCCCGCCCCCGTGGTGGCCAGCTTCGACACCACCAGCAGTGGCGAGGAACCCGCGACGCGGCCGCACCTGCACGTGGTCGGCGCCTGACCCCCGTCCCCGCTCAGGTCTCGGCCAGGCGCTGACGCTCGACCTCCGGGTCGAAGTCGGCCGCCGGCCAGCCCAACTGAAGCGCACGCAGGTGCTCCAGCAGCAGCTGCGCCACCGCCCAGTTGCGATACCACTTGCGGTCCGAGGGGATCACGTACCACGGCGCATGATCGGCGTCGCACGTGCGCAGCGCATCCGCGTAGGCCTCCCGGTAGTCGGCCCACAGCAGGCGCTCGTCGACATCGCCCGGGTTGTACTTCCAGTGCTTCTCCGGGTTGTCCAGCCGCTCGGCCAGGCGTTCCCCCTGCTCCTCGTACGACACGTGCAGGAAGCACTTGATGATCGTGGTGCCCTGCTCGGCGAGCTCGGCCTCGAACGCGTTGATCGTGTCGTAGCGGGCCTTCCACACCTTCTCCTCGACGAGTTGGTTCACCCGCACGGTGAGCACGTCCTCGTACTGGGAGCGGTCGAAGATGCCCATCATCCCGGGATCGGGCAGCGCCTTGCGGATCCGCCACAGGAAGTCGTGGGTCAGCTCCTCCTCGGTGGGCTTCTTGAACGCCGTCAACTGCACACCCTGCGGGTCGACCAGGCCGATCGCGTGACGGATCACACCGCCCTTGCCGGAGGTGTCCATCCCCTGAAGCAGCACCAGCACCTTCGGCGCACCCTCGGGATCGGCGCGACCTGCGGCATACAACCGCTCCTGCAGGTCTGCGAGCTCACCGGCCAGCGCCGCGGTGTGCTTGCCGGCATCCTTCTTGCCCTTGCCCGGATATCCCGGTGTCGCCCGGGTGTCCAACGCGTCCCAGTCGACCGGCCCTGAGGGCAACCGGAGGCGGGTCCGCAGGTCGGGATCGGAGGTCGATGACTTCTTTGCCATCGGGCAATTCTGCCCGAGCGCCGCTGGATTTGCGATGATCAGTCCATGGGACGTGCACAGGAGTGGCCTCGTGACGACGACGCCATGGCTCGGATCGCGGACGACTACCGCTGGCCCGAGGCCGTACGGCCCTGGGTGCGCTCGAACTTCGTGGCCACCGTCGACGGCCGTGTCCAGGGCGAGGACGGACGCTCCGGCACGATCAACACCGAGGCCGACCATCTGGTCTTCGACTGCCTGCGCGCGCTGTGCGATGTGGTGGTCGTCGGGGCTGGCACGGCGCGGACCGAGGGCTACCGCGCGGTCGAGCTCACCGATGACCAACGACGGATCCGCCACGCTGCCGGGCTGACCGGTCTGCCGACCCTGGTCGTGGTCACCGGCTCACTCGCCCTCCCTCCGGACCTGGTCGCCAGCGCTGCCGCTGGCCCGGTGGTCGCGATCACCGGGTCCGACCACGATGCTCGCGACGACCTGGGCGAGGTCGAGGTCCAGACCGTCACTGGATCGGCCGGCTCGCAGGATCGCACCGAGGTCGACCCGGCAGCGATCCTTGAGCTGTGTCACGGTCGGGGTTGGTCGAGAGTGCTCCTGGAGGGCGGTCCGTCCCTGCACCACGACTTCCTGTCCGCCGATCTGGTCGACGAGATCTGCCTCAGCATCGCCCCGACCGTACGGGGCGGCTCGGGACTCGGCCTGGTCAACGGTGACGAGCTGGCCCCGGCCCGAGACTTCGGCCTTGCCGGTGTGGTGCTGGTCGACGACACCGTGATGGCCCGGTGGACCCGACAGGACCGGGACGGGACGGGCTCGTGATCAACCCACCGGTGCGTCCGATGCTGGCCGCCGCGGCCGACCGGATCCCACCGGGGATGCTGTACGAGCCCAAGTGGGACGGCTGGCGTTGCCTCGCCTTCGTCGACGAGGCAACGGTCCAGCTGTGGAGCCGCCGCGGCACCGAGATCACCGGGGACTTCCCCGAACTGGTCGCCGCCTGCCGTGACCAACTGCCCGGCCGGTGTGTGCTCGACGGCGAGATCGTCATGCTGGACGGGGATCGGCTGGAGTACAGCAGACTGGCCCGCCGCCACGGGGCCGGTCCGATGGCGGCGTCGTTGGCCAGGGAACTGCCCGCGACCTTCGTCGCCTTCGACCTGCTGGCCCTCGACGACCACGACTGCCGCCCGGTCCCGCAGGCCCAACGCCGAGAGCTGCTCGAACAGGTGCTGGCCGACGTGGCTCCGCCCCTCGCCCTGACGCCGGCGACCACCGATCTCGCCACTGCTCAGCACTGGTTCGACGTGTTCGAGCGGCACGGCCTGGACGGTGTGATCGCCAAACCCCTGACCCAGCCCTACCGGGAGGGCAGCCGCTCCATGGTGAAGGTGAAGCACCGTCGCACCGCCGATGTGGTGGTGGGCGGGTTTCGTTGGGATCGCAACGCCAGCAGCGATCATCCTGCCCTCGGATCGCTGCTGCTGGGCGCCTGGACCGACGAGGACGAGCTGCACTTCCTCGGGGTGACCTCGGGTTTCCCGCAAGCGCAACGGGTCGAGCTGGGTCGCACGCTCGGCGACCTCGTTGTCGAGCCGGGGTCTGTGGCCCACAGGGAACATCCGTGGCATCGGTCGCGGGCGGACCGGACGCGCCTTCCGGATCTGCACGGCTCCCGCCAGCGCACCCTGGAGCAGGTCAGACTGATCGATCCCCTGCTGAGCTGCGAGGTCAGCTTCGACGCGCTGCATCCCGACCCGGCCGGGGTCCGCCTGCGCAGCAACGCCAGCTTCGTCCGGTGGCGTCCGGACAAGCCGCCCGAAGCCTGCCGACTCGACGAGATCGACCACGGCTGGGGTGAGGGGCTGTCCGGCGGCCTGCAGCACTGGCTCAACGAACCAACCACGATGGAGGAATCCCCATGAGTGTGGACATCTGGACCGAAGCCGTGAAACCGATGTTGGCCAAGGCCGTCCCGGACATCCCCGAGGGCCTGGCCTACGAGCCGAAGTGGGACGGTTTCCGCTGCATCGTGCAACGCGATGGCGACCGGATCACCCTGTGGAGTCGCGGAAGCAAGGACCTCACGGTCTACTTCCCTGAGCTGGTGGACTCGTTGGCCCGGGCGCTGCCGCCGCGTTGTGTGGTCGACGGGGAGATCGTAGTGATCCGGGACGGACGCCTGGAGTTCGAACGACTGCAGGAGCGGATCCATCCGGCGGAGTCACGGATCCGCAAACTGTCCGCAGAGATCCCGGCCGACTTCATCGCCTTCGACCTGATCGGGCTGGGCGAGGAGTCCCTGCTCGACGAGCCGGCGACCCGTCGACGCGAACGGCTGGTCGAGTCGGTCGACACCACCGTGGAGCGGGTGCACCTGACCCCACAGACGCTGGACCTGGACACCGCCCGCCGTTGGTTCACCGAGTTCGAAGGGGCCGGCCTCGACGGAGTGATCGGCAAGGCCCTCGACCTGACCTACCAGCCGGACAAGCGGGCCATGGTCAAGATCAAGCACAAGCGCACCGCCGACGTCGTGGTCGTCGGCTATCGACTGCACAAGAACTCCACCGCATCCGAGCCGCTGTTGGGTTCCCTGCAGTTGGGCCTGTTCAACGACGAGGGTGTGCTGCAGTTCGTCGGGGTGGCATCGTCCTTCCCCACCAAGCGTCGCGGCGAACTGGTGGCCGAGCTCGCCAAGCTCGAGGTGACCCCTGACCACGACGACTGGGACGAGCATCCCTGGAGCGCGGCAGCCCAGGAATGGGATCGTCGCCCGGGGGCGATCAGCCGCTGGAGCGCATCCCAGGGGCGCAGCGAGCAGGCCGGTCACCTGATCTGGCCGATGCCGGTGATCGAGATCAGCTACGACTACTTCGAGGGCACGCGGCTGCGGCACAACGGGCAGTTCGTCCGCTGGCGCCCCGACCGTGACCCGCAGAGCTGCACCTACGACCAGATCGAGGTACCTCAGGAGATCCCGGTCACCGACGTGCTGACTCTGTGACCTCAACGCCCGCCGAGCTCGTCGAGGTGTTCAGGGCGAGGCGGAACACCGCCATCACCGTACCGTCGTCCTGGGTCCGCTCGCCTGCCGCAACGAAACCGCAGGACAACGCCGTACGGATCGAGGCCGTGTTGTCCGGCTCCACCCGGATGACCGCGGTGGTGGCCAGCTCCTGGTCGGCGAGCCACCGGCACAACAACCCCACGGCCGTACGGGCCACACCCCGACGCCTGGCCCACGGGTGGACCGCGTACGAGATGTTGGCCTCACCCTCCTCGAGTTCCTCCAGCGACAGGTTGCCGGCGACCATCCCTGCCAGCCGCCCGTCGAGCTCGATGGCGAACACCTGCTCCCCGGTCCGGGTCCGACGGGCCTCGGCATGCTTCTCGATCCACCGGGTGGTCGACTCGACCGTTGACTGGTGGCCCTCGGTCAGCCACCGGATCGACTCGGCATCCTCACCGGCGTTGTGGTCCTCGACATCGGCGAGGGTGAAGGGCCGCAGGGTCACTGCCCCGGTCACCGGTCAGTGCGCCTTGCGACTGGGTTGGACCCGCGCCGGTTCACCGGGCATCTTCGGGTACTCCGGCGGATAGGGCATCTCCCCCAGACCGTGGTCACGGGCATCCCGTTCGTACGCCTCGAGCGCGGTCTCGATCCCGCAGCCTTTGCTGCTGTACAGCGATTCCCAGACATCGCCCCGCTCGGCGAACCGGGTCGCCGAGGTCCGTACGGTGTGCTCGTCAGGGTCGGTCTCGGGCAGTTCGTCCCAGGTCACCGGAGTGGAGACCCGAGCCTGGGGACCGGGTCGGATCGAGTAGGCCGAGGCCATGGTCCGGTCACGGGCCATCTGGTTGAAGTCGACGAAGACGCGCTCACCGCGCTCCTCCTTCCACCAGGCCGTGGTGACGTGGTCGGGCATCCGACGCTCCAGCTCGCGTCCGATCGCGATCACCGCATGGCGGGCATCGATGAAGTCCCATTCGGCCCGGATCGGGACGAACACGTGGACCCCACGCCCGCCGCTGGTCTTCACCCACGACGGCATCTGCCACTCGTCGAGCAGGCCGTGCAGCTCACCGGCGGCCCGTACGGCATCGGCGAAATCCGTACCGGGCTGGGGATCCAGGTCGATCCGCAACTGGTCGACGATCTCGGTGTCGGTGCGTGACACCGGCCACGGATGGAACCGCAAGGTGCCGAGGTTCACCATCCAGATCACGGTCGCCAGATCACTGGGCGCGACCTCGACCGCGGTCCGTCCCGAGGGGAAGGTGATGGTGGCGGTCGAGACCCAGTCCGGAGCCCCCTTGGGAACCCGCTTCTGGTAGAAGGCGTCGCCGAACCCGTCGGCTCGGGTGGCCAATGTGGCCTCCGGCTTCCAGCCGCCCGGCCACCGCTCCATCGTGGTGGGGCGGTCCTTCAGTGCAGCCAGGATGCCCGGCCCGACGGCGCGGAAGTGCTCGATGACGTCGCCCTTGGTGAGGCCGAGCTCGGCGAAGTACGGCTTGTCCAGGCTCGACACGGTGACGGTGCGACCGTCGATGTCCAGGTCAACCTTCGTGGTGGCCATGGCCACGAGCGTACGCTGGATGGTGGATCGCGCACCTGCGAACCGTGAGTCATCACCCCATCCGATCGAGAGGATCGTCGCCATGAGCTCGTCACCTGCCGACCAGGTCGGCCGGATCACCCGCAGTGATGCCGAGTGGCGCAGCCGCCTGGACCCGTTGTCGTACCAGGTGATGCGTCACAACGGCACCGAGCGTCCGTTCACCGGCGAGTACAACGAGACCACCACGGTCGGGGTCTACCGCTGCAAGGGCTGCGACACCGAGCTGTTCCGCAGCCAGACCAAGTTCTCCTCGCACTGCGGCTGGCCCTCCTTCTACGCCCCCAGCGAGGCGGACAACGTCGTGCTGATCCGTGACACCTCGATGGGCATGGAGCGGGTCGAGGTGCGGTGCGCGGTCTGCGACTCCCACCTGGGCCACGTCTTCCACGGCGAGGGGTACGACACGCCCACCGACGACCGCTACTGCATCAACTCGGTCAGCCTGGTGCTGGAACCCGACCCCGCAACGCCCGCCGACTGAGGCCGCCGCCCCACCGGTCGCCCACCCCCTCGACTCCATTCCGCTCGACACCACGCACCTAGATTGCTAGCATTCGAGCATGAAGGGCGATTCGAAGGTCCAGTTCAACGTCTATCTGCCGCCGGACCTGGTCCGTGCGGTCAAGCATCGCGCGATCGATGACGGCACCAGCCTGTCGACCTTGGTCGAGCGAGCCCTGACGGCCTACCTCACCCCGTCCACCAGGAGGACATCATGACCATCGAGAACCTGTCGGCCACCGTCTTCTGCTTCACGAGCCGGGTCGCGGCGATGAGTGCTTTCCTGCAGCAGTTGGGACTGCGGCCCCGCATCACCAGCCAACGCAGCAACGACGACGGTCCGGTCTACGCGGTGCTCGCCGGTCGCAACGGCCGGGTCGCCCTGCACCACACCACCGACGCCGACCAGGCCGGACAGCGCAGCCTCGTGGTGGGCACCGACGACTTCGACGAGGCGATGGCTGCCCTCACCGAGGAGGGACTCACCACCACCCAGTGGGACGAGGCCTTCGGGCGGGCCGGGGGCATCGCCACCGACCGCGGCGACCTGTGGATCGACGACACCGGCCACGCCGACGCCTACGGATACGTCCTGCACTCCGAGACCGCCGGACCGGTGGACGTGCAGGCCGTGCTGTTCAGCGCCGAGCTCGACGGCGACCGGGAACTGCTGCACGAGTTGGGATTCCTCCCGCCGGCCAGTCCGGACGACAGTGGCGAGACCTGGACCGCTCCGCACGGCGGCGCCGTCCATCTCCACCCCGAGACCGATCAGGTCAGCGCGGAGCAGTCCTGGCAGGTGGCGTTGGGTTTCGAGACCTCGGCCGAGCTGGACGACCTGGTCGAGGCCCTGCACGAGGCCGGCCACCAGGACGCCCGCCGCGACGAGTGGGCCCTCACCGTGACCGATCCGGACGGCCACGAGGTCCAGGTGTTCCCCGCCCGGAGCTGATCACCAGCTGGTGACGATCTCGACGAGTTCGCGGCGCCGACCGGTGAAGAACGGGATCTCCTCACGGGTGTGGCGGCGCGCCTCGGCCGCCCGCAACTCCCGCATCAGGTCGACGATCCGGTGCAGCTCGTCGGCCTCGAAGGCCAGCATCCACTCGTAGTCACCCAGGGCGAAGGCCGAGACCGTGTTGGCCCGGACATCGGGATAGGTCCGCGCCAACATGCCGTGCTCGTGGAGCATCTGGCGGCGCTCCTCGTCGGGCAGCAAGTACCACTCCAGCGAGCGCACGAAGGGATAGACGCAGATGTAGGGCCTCGGCTCCTCCCCCGACATGAAGGCGGGGACGTGTCCCTTGTTGAACTCGGCCGGACGGTGCAACGCCACCTGTGACCACACCGGTTCGAGCTGCGCGCCGAGCTCGCTGCGGCGGAACCCGAGGTAGGCGTCCTGGACCGACTCGATGCTCGGGCCGTGCCACCACACCATCAGATCCGCATCGGCCCGCAGGCCGGCGACGTCGTACCAGCCCCGGATCTCCAGGTCCTGGCCCTCGGTGGACCGGGCCACCTCGGCCAGCGCGGCCTCGGCAACCGCTTGGTCGGCGGACACGCCATTGGGCCGCGCGAACACCGACCACATCGTGTAGCGGATGGTGTTGTTGATTTCCTTGGCACGCACGGATGTCTCCTCACTCAGGTTGACCTAACCTGATCCTGCCACAGGCCCCTTCAGCCGATCGCAGCGGCCGCCGCTCGAGCCGTTCGCAGGCAGGCCGCCAAGCCGACCCCGTCCCACAACGCCCCGCAGACCACCAGGTTCGGAACGGCGTCGAGTGCACCCCGCCAACGGGCCACCGACTCGAGGTGGCCCACCTCGTACTGGGGCAGTCCCCCGCCCCATCGCTGGACGTGGGCCTGCTGGACCTGCACCCCGGACCACCCGGGGACCCGGTCGCGAGCTTCGGTGACCACCCGGTCGAGCAGCTCACGGTCACCGACCTGGAGGGCCTCGGCCTGCCCGGCCCGCCCGATGCTGATCCGGACCAGCTCGTGGTCGGGGCCGACCGTACGGTCGAGGGCGTCGCGCACCCAGCCCCACTTGTGGCTGGCATGGGTGAAGGCCTTGATCGAGGGCAACTCCCCCGGCGGCACCAGCAACCCCGATCCGTTGATCCGCAGGCCGGTGGCCAGCACCGCCACCACCGCCACCGAGGCGTACGGCACGGCCGACAGTTGGGCGACCACCTCATCGGGCACCAGACCGTCCACCAGGCGGGCGGTGGGTGCTGCCGCCGTCGACAGCACCACCGCATCGGCCCGCAGGTGTTCCACTGCCGTGGTCGGCCCGACGCTCAGCACCCATTCGGCTCCGTCGCGGTGCATCCCGCGCACCGTGGACCGGGAGCGAAGCCGTACCCCGCGCTGGTCGAGGTCGACCAGCAGTCGATCCACCACGGTGTGCAGACCGCCCGGCGTCGAGACCATCACCGGGCCCGCCTGCGGATCAGGCGTCGGGGCCTCGCGGGTCAGCGCCTGGCCCTGCTGCACCCGCTGCCAGATCGCCGGCGCCACCGCGGCCGCGGAGAGTTGGCGCGAGTGACCGGCATAGACCCCACCGAGCATCGGCTCCAGCAATCGGTCGGTCACCTCGGGGCCGAAGCGCTGGTCGACCAGTTCGCCGACGGCCAGGTCCTGGGCCATCGGTGCCACCGGCAGGTCCGGCTCGCGACGGGCCCGCTCCAGGCCGGCCTCGGTCAGCAGCTCGCCCAGATCGCCGGCCCCGTACGGGACCCCGACCTGGGAGCGAGGCATGGGCCGGACGTGGGCGTCGACGAAGAGCTGGGCCTTGACCGGTTCGGGGGCGACCACCTCACAACCGAGCTCGGTGAGCAGGTCGACCACCTCGGGCCGCTGTCCCGGCTGGGTGCGTGCGAGCATCGATTCGGCCCCGACGTCGAACCCGGTGCCGCCGAGCTCGGCGGAGGCGATCTTGCCGCCGAATCGGGGACTCGCCTCCAGCACCGTCACCCGGTGCCCGGCCATGGCCAGGTGGCGAGCGGTCACCAGGCCGCTCATCCCGCCACCGACGACGCAGACCCGTGCCATCCTCAGGCCAGCGCCTCGGCGCGCAGTTGCGCTCCCTCGGTGTGGACCAGCTCGACGATCCGGGTGAGCACCGTCGGATCGGTGTCCGGTGGGACGCCGTGACCGAGGTTGACGATGTGGCCCGGTGCGGCGGCACCGGAGCGGATCACGTCGCGGACCCGGTCGGCCAGCACCTCCCACGGCGCCCCGAGCAGGGCCGGGTCGATGTTGCCCTGGACCGGATGGGTGCCACCGACCCGCCGGGAGGCCTCGGCCAGCTCGATCCGCCAGTCGACGCCGATCACGTCGGTGATCGAGGCCATGTCGGCCAGCAGCTCGCCGGTGCCGACCCCGAAGTGGATCCGCGGCACGTCGGTCAGCTCGGCCAGCACCGCGGCCGAGTGGGGCAACACGTGACGGCGGTAGTCGGAGACCGAGAGGGCCCCGGCCCACGAGTCGAAGAGCTGGACGGCACGGGCGCCGGCGTCGACCTGCACCCGCAGGAAGGCGGCCGAGATCACCGCGAGGCGGCGACACAGCTCGTCCCACAGCTCGGGCTGGCCCACCATCAGGGCCTTGGTCCGCGCGTAGTTCTTGCTGGGTCCGCCCTCGACCAGGTAGCTGGCCAGGGTGAACGGTGCCCCGGTGAAGCCGATCAGGGGCGTCTCCCCCAACTCGGCGACCAGAGCCCGGACCGCCTCGGTGACGTATCCGACGTCGTCGGGCGTCAGCGGCCGCAGCGCCTCGACGTCACGCGTCGTACGGATCGGGTGCGCCACCACCGGTCCGACCCCGGAGACGATGTCGAGGTCGATCCCGATCGCCATCAGCGGCACCATGATGTCGCTGTAGAAGATCGCGGCGTCGACACCGTGGCGCCGCACCGGCTGGAGGGTGATCTCGGTCACCATCTCCGGCTGCCGGCAGGAGTCGAGCATCGCCGTCCCCTCGCGCAGCGCCCGGTACTCCGGCAACGACCGGCCGGCCTGACGCATGAACCAGACCGGGACCCGGTCACCCATCTCACCCTTCGCCGCCCCCAGGAAGGGCGACGGATTCACCGAAGCTGTCACGCGGCCGATCCTCTCACGGCGCGCCTTGCCCCGATCGGCAGGTGTGTCGGCCTAAGGTCGATGCCGTGGCTGCAACGATCAGACCTCCTGTCGCCGGGCCCACCCGACCCCAGCCGTTCGAGCGCGCCGTCGCCGAGTTGGAGTCCGCGCTGTGGCGCCCGGAGCTGAGCGTCGAGGAGATGCCGGCCCCGCAACGCATCGCCCCGTGGTCCACCGCGATCACCGCCGACGTCACCATCGCCGGGGACGAGGTCGGCACCGGCCGGCTGGTCCTGCTCCACGACCCGGCAGGCAACCCGGCCTGGGACGGCATCTTCCGTTGCGTCACCTTCGCCCGTGCCGAGGTCGACCCGGAAATGGTGACCGACCCCTTGCTGCCCGGCGTCGGCTGGTCTTGGCTCACCGATTCCCTGGACGCCCACGAGGCCGCCTTCATCGCCCCCAGCGGCACCGTCACCGCCGTCTCCTCCGAGTCGTTCGGCGCGATGGCCGACGAGCCCAAGCGGGCCGAGGTGGAGATCCGCGCCTCGTGGACCCCCGAGCTCGCCGAGGACGGCAGTGGTTTCGCTGCCCATCTCGCAGCGTGGGGTGACCTGTTGTGCACCGTCGCGGGACTGCCGCCGCTGCCGACCGGAGTGGTCCCGATGACACCGCGCCGGAGCCCGGGGTCTCGGAGCCGGTGAATCAGCCGCCCGATGCCGAGGCCAGCGCGCCACGGCTGCTGACCCGCCCGGACGGCGAGGTGGCCGATCTGGTCACCACCACCGAGGCGCTGGCCGAGTGTGCACAGGCGCTGTCCGACGGCTCCGGCCCGGTCGGGGTCGACGCCGAACGGGCCCATGGCTTCCGCTACTCCAGTCGTGCCTACCTGATCCAGCTCCGCCGCCACGGCGCACCGACCTTCCTGATCGACCCGATCCCGTTCCGCGACGGTGAGGCCGAGGCCGATCTCACAGGCTTGCTGCCCGGGCTGGCCGAGGAGTGGATCCTGCACGCCGCCAGCCAGGACCTGCCCTGCCTGACCGAGGTCGGCCTGGTGCCGACCGCCCTGTTCGACACCGAGCTCGCCGGACGCCTGCTCGGCTATCCGCGGGTCTCGCTCGGCACCCTGACCGAGGAACTGCTCGGCATCCAGCTGCTCAAGGAGCACTCCGCGGCCGACTGGTCGACCCGCCCGCTGCCACCGGACTGGTTGGCCTATGCGGCGCTCGACGTCGAACTGCTCGACGAGCTGCGGGCCGTGCTGGCCGAGCAGTTGGAGGCAGCCGGCAAGGCCGAGTGGGCCCGCCAGGAGTTCGCGTACCTGGTCGAGCACGCCCAGGATCCGGCCCGGGAGCGGACCGACCCGTGGCGGCGCACCTCCGGTGTGCACCAGTTGCGCAGTCCCCGAGCCCTCAACGTGGTCCGTGAGCTCTGGACGGCCCGCGACGAGATCGCCCGACGCCTCGACAAGGCCCCGGGCAAGATCCTGGCCGACCGGGCGATCAGCGAGGCCGCCCTCGAGCTGCGCTCGGCCGATCGCAAGGCGCTGCGCTCGCTGTCGGGGTTCCAGCGCCGTCAGGCCCGACGGTACGAGAGCAACTGGTTGGCAGCGATCGAGACGGCCCTGGCTGCGCCCGACACCGAGCTGCCCCGGATGCACCTGCGGGGCGACGGACCGCCCCAACCCCGGTCGTGGGCCCGTCGCCACCCCGAGGCGGCCGCCCGCCTCGACCGCTGCAAGGCCCACGTCCAGCAGCTCTCGGACGACCTTCGTGTGCCGACCGAGAACCTGCTCACCCCCGACACCCTGCGCCGACTCGCATGGCAACCACCGGATCCGGTCGACGAGGACAGCGTGGCCACCTTCCTGGCCGACCATGACGCTCGTCCGTGGCAGCGGGACCTGCTGGCCGCACCCCTGGCCCGGCTGCTCTGACCCCGATCTCGATTCGGGCGCCAAGGAGTCGCACCTGTGCAACGATCGCGAGCATGGACCCGATCTACTGGGTGATCATCATCGCGACCGCCGTCGTGGGCGGACTCGCCGTGTTCGTCATCTACTGGAAGGGCGAGCACCGGGGCGGACGCGACAAGGACGGATCCTGATCCGAATCGGTCCGCCCCAGGCCTTGCCCCACGTTGTTACTCATGAGTAATATGGCGTCATGGCTGACTCCCGTGACGTGGTCTTCCTCGACGGTGTGCGCACCCCCTTTGGCAAGGCGGGCTCGCTCTATGCCGAGACCAGGGCCGACGACCTAGTCGTCAACTGCATCCGCGAACTGCTGCGCCGCCATCCCGAGGTGCCGCCGGAGCAGATCGACGAGGTGGCCATCGCCGCCACCACCCAGACCGGTGACCAGGGCCTCACGATCGGACGCACCGCCGCACTGCTGGCCGGCCTGCCGATGAGCGTGCCGGGCTTCGCCATCGACCGGATGTGTGCCGGTGCGATGACCGCGGTCACCGCCACGGCCTCCGGCATCGGCGTCGGTGCCTACGACATCGCGATCGCCGGCGGCGTGGAGCACATGACCCACCACCCCATGGGTGAGGGCGTCGACCCCAATCCGCGGTTCCTCGCCGAGAAGCTGGTCGATCCGTCCTCGCTCGTGATGGGCTCGACCGCCGAGAACCTGCACGACCGCTTCCCCGGGATCACCAAGGAGCGGGCCGACCGGTTCGCCGTGCTCAGCCAACAGCGCGTCGCCCAGGCCTACGCCGACGGCATCCTGACCGAGGCGCTGGTCCCGGTCGCCACCCGTTCGGTGGAGGACGGATGGGGACTGGCCACCGTCGACGAGCCGCCCCGCCCCGACACCACGCTGGAGGGACTGGCCGGGCTGAAGACCCCGTTCCGCCCCCACGGCCGGGTCACCGCGGGCAACGCGGCCGGTCTCAACGACGGCGCCACCGCCTGTCTGGTCGCCGGTGCCGACACCGCCGCCGAGTTGGGCATCGCCCCGGCCATGAGGATGGTCGGCTTCGCCTTCGCCGGGGTCGATCCCTCGGTGATGGGCGTCGGGCCGGTCCCCTCCACCGAGAAGGCCCTGCAGCGCGCTGGTCTCACCATCGACGACATCGACGCCTTCGAGGTCAACGAGGCCTTCGCGGTCCAGGTGCTGGCCTTCCTCGACCACTTCGGCATCGATCAGGACGACCCCAAGGTCAACCCGTACGGCGGAGCGATCGCCATGGGTCACCCGCTGGCCTCCTCCGGCGTACGCCTGATGATCCAGCTGGCCCGGACCTTCCGCGACAACCCCCAGCTGCGGTACGGCATCACCACCATGTGCATCGGGCTGGGCATGGGCGGCACCGTCATCTGGGAGAACCCCCACCACACCAGCGCCGCTGTGAAGGAGAACGACAAGTGAGCACCAGCCAGGCCGGGATCGCCACCGGGACCGAACTGACCGACCTGATCGCGCGCGCCTCGGCCCTCACCGAGGACGAGGTCGTCACCGCGGCCCATGCCCGCGACATCACCCTGCCGTACGGGGCGGGCACCCTGG
>DVLP01000402.1 GCA_018715445.1 Candidatus Avipropionibacterium avicola
CTGCCACAGGCTGGCCGTCAGCGCCGGGAAGTCGGCCTCGCCGACCGCCGCCAGCTCCGCACGGTCGAGTCGGGCGTCGACCCGCTGCCAGCCGGTGCGGTCGGCGATGGTTGGGAAGGGGGTCCAGGCCGCGAGTCGGTCGGCGGTGAGACCGGCGTCGTCGAGCAGGGCGGTCAGGGGGCCATGGGCGTAACCACTCATCGGTGGGGTCCTCTCAAGGGCAAGGATCGGGGCAACGAGGGGGAACCGTCGACGACCGACCGCGGTGGGCCGTGGCCGGTCGTCGACGATGCCGAACGGTGTCAGTCTGCGAAGCGCGCTCAGATGTCGCCGCGTTCGCGGAGGGCCTCCAGCAGCTCCTCCTTGATCTTGGCCTGGACCTTGTCCTGGTACTCCTTGATGGTCGCCTTGAGCTCGTCCAGGGTCTTGCGGCCGAGGATGTAGTCGTTGCGGTCGTCCTCGATGGCCGTGGTGTACTGCCCGTTCTTCTCCTGGGTGTCCGAGCGCAGGCCCTGGATCGGGTTGGGCACCAGCCCGGTGGCGATGTCGGTCTGCAGCGCATGGACGCCGGTGAAGGTGTCACGCAGCACCGGGGCCGAGGCGTACTGGGCCTGGGGTGCCGCCGACACGTAGCCCAGGTTGATGGCGCGGTCCTGTGACCGCTCGGTGTCGGGCTGCGGCGACCCGTCGACCATGGTGTACTGCTCGCCCTCGATCCCGAAGGCGATCTTGGTGTACTCCTCGGAGCCGAACGGGGCCGCGAGGTAGTCCATGATGTTGAGGATCTCCTCGACCTTGGCCGGGTCGAGTCCACGCTTCAGGGCATTGACCGAGAAGATGCCCGATCCCTGCATGGCATGGACCTTCGAGCCGTCCTTCGTCCACGGGGCGCGCCCACCCATGATCGTGTCGGGGTAGTTGATGTTGTCCGGGTACCACGCGATGCCGTCCTCGCAGGCGGCCACCCGTCCCTGCCAGAACAGGGTCTTCTGCTGCGCCACCGACATCCCGGGGGTGTCGGGGTGCATGTAACCGAGCTCCCAGACCTTCTTGACGAAGTCGAGCCCCTCGAAGTAGCTGTCGTGCTCGAACGACTCGGTGAGCGTCTCGCCGTCCAGCTGCCAGGCGTTGGGGACCTCGTACATCCCGTTGGTGGTGTTGGTCATCCAGCCGCCGTCGGCAGCAGAGAAGGCGTAGCGCTGCTTCGACTTGTCGGTCATCGCCTTGCCCCACTCCAGGAACTCCTCCTGGCCCTTGGGTGCTTCGTCGAAGCCGGCGTCGGAGCTGATGTCGGTACGGATGTACATCACGCTGGGGAACAGGGTCCGGGTGACCGGGATGCCCCACAGCTTGCCCTTGCTGATCGCCTGACTCCACGCGTACGCAGGGATGTTGGCCAGGTTCGGGTACTTCAGCACGGCGTCGCCGCCGAGATGCTCGGTGAGGTCCTCGAACTGGTTGTCGATCAGGGCGTTCATGCGGGGCAGCGACATCCACAGCGGGCACTGGATGATGTCGGGCAGGTCACCACCGCCGGCGATCACCGTGGAGAACTTCTGCTCGTAGTCGGTGGAGGACACGATCTCGGGGATGTAGTTCACGCCGAGCTCGGAGTTCATCAACTCCCAGTACGAGTTCTTGTCCAGCGGGGTGGGCGGCGGGTTGTAGGTGATGATCATGGCCCGCAGGTCGCCACCGGAGCCGGTCTCGTGCTCCACGGAGGTGAAGGGCGGGTTCGGGTAGGAGAAGTAGACGTCCTGGACGACCTCGTCGCCGACCAGGTCGGGCTCGACCTCGACGTCGATCTTCTGGTAGGTCGGCATGGCCTCGGCACTGGTGCCGCCGTTGCCGCCCCCGCCACCACCACCCGAGCCGGACGGGCCGCAGGCGGCGAGCAGGGCGGCCGAACCGAGCGCGGTGGCCGAGCCGGCGAGGAACCGTCGGCGGTGCACCGACGGGAACTGGAGAGCAGACATGATGATCCTTTCTGGAAACAACTTCGGTGTTGGTCAGCCCTTGAGGGCTCCGGTGAGCACGCCTTTGGTGAGGTGACGCTGGACGAACGGATAGACGCACAGCACCGGGATGATGGCGATGACGACCACGGCCATCTGGATTGCCTGTTGCGGTGGTGGGGACTCCCCGGCGGTGTCGTTGGCCAAGGGGGTGCCCTGCAGGACGTAGGCCCGCAGCACCAGCTGCAGCGGCCACTTCGAGCTGTCCTGCAGGTAGAGCATCGCGTTGAAGAAGGCGTTCCAGTAGCCGACGCCGTAGAACAGGCCCACCACGGCCAGCACCGACTTCGACAACGGGATCGCCAGGCTGGTGAGGATCCGCCACTCCGAGGCGCCGTCGATCCGGGCCGCCTCGAACAACTCCTGCGGCAGGTTCTGGATGAAGCCACGCACGATCACCAGGTTGAACGCCGACAGACAGGTCGGCAGGATCAGCGCCCACAGGTTGTCCAACAGTCCGATGGTGCGCACCACGACGTACAGCGGGATGATGCCGGGGGAGAACAGGAAGGTCAGCAGCACCATGGTCAGCAGTCCGCGGTGCCACAGGGTCCCGGGCCGGGACAGGGCGTAGGCGGCCAGGGTGGTGATGGTGAGCGAGAGCGTGGTGCCGACCGCGGCGACGAAGACCGACACCAGGACGGCCTGGGTGACCACGCCGCCGTTGAGGATGCGGGTGTAGGCCTCCAGGGTGACATCGGTCGGGATGACGACCAGCCCGCCGGCGGCGTCGATCGCCTGCCGGCTGGAGATCGAGGTGGAGATCACCACCAGGAAGGGAAACAGCACCAGCGCGATCAGGATCACGAAGGCGAGCACCCGCAGGGTGTTGGTCAGCACGCCCGGGCGGTGACCCCAGATCGGTGGGGCGTACTTGGGGCTCTTGGTGTGCCGGGTCGCAGGCCGCGACGAGGCCGGCGTCGGGGTGGAGTCGACGGTGGTCATCGTGGGCCTCACTTCGCGGTGTTTCGGTAGATGCCGTCCTCGCCGAGCAGGTGGGCGACCTTGTTCGCGACCAGGATCAGGACCAGCCCGATCACGCCCTTGAACAGGCCTGCGGCCACACCGATCGACCAGTTGCCGGCGACGACGCCGTTGAAGTAGACGTAGGTGTCGAGCACCTCGGCCGCCCTCGGCCCCACCGAGTCACGCTGCAGCAGGAACTGCTCGAAGCCGACGCTGAGCGCGTCACCCAGCCGCAGGATCAGCATCAGGATGATGATCGGACGGATGCCCGGCAGCGTGATGTGCCACAGCCGCCGCCAGACACCGGCGCCGTCCATCGCGGCCGACTCGTACAACGAGTCGTCGATCGCCGAGAGGGCGGCCAGGAAGATGATGGTGCCCCAGCCGGCGTCCTTCCAGACGGTCTGGGCCACGATCATGAACTTGAACAGTTCCGGGTTCTGCATCAGGTTGACCGTGTCCATGCCGCTCTGGGCCAGGAACTGGTTGAGGATGCCCGCCGATCCCAGTGTCTGTTGGAAGAAGCCGACCACGATCACCCAGGACAGGAAGTGGGGCAGGTACAGCACCGACTGCAGGAAGGAACGGATCCAGGGGTGCAGCATCGAGTGCACGAAGATGGCCAGGGCGATCGGCACCGGGAAGTAGAAGACCAGGTTGAGCGCGGTGAACATCAAGGTGTTGCCCAGCGCCAACCAGAAGTTCTCGTCGCCGAACAGCCGTTCGAAGTTCTGCAGCCCGGTGAACTCGTTCTCCAGGAACGGGACGAACGGGACGTAGTCCATGAAGGCGATCACGTTGCCGAGCAGGGGGAGGTACACGAAGGTGATCATGACGATCACCGCCGGCAGGATCATGATCAGCAGCGGGTAGTCGCGGCGCAGTCGCGTCACGAACGGGACCTTGCGGTGCTTCGTCCTGCGGTCCCCGGATCTGGGTCGGGGACCGGGGGATCGATCCTTCGGCGCCTTCGTCTCGGCAACGATGCTCGTACGGCTCACCTGACCCCCTCTGGACGGTTCCCTGCGGCATGCGCTCTCATCGGACCCGTCGGGGACTGCACGACTGTGGGGCACTCCCGGATCGGACCCGTGCCGGAAGTGTGCCCGACCTGCGTCAGGGAGGGAAGCGCTTGCTCGTCAACTGCACATGAACACACATCCGGAGCCGTGCGCCGGGACCGTTCATCTGAGGTGCCGTGATGTTCACGTGGGGTTCACCGGATCACCATCCGGGCTGCCTAGCCTCAGCCTCATGTTGCGTCAGGCGATCATCACCGGGGTGCGCAACCCCACCCATCTGGTCCACATCTCGTCCTACCTGCGGACCCTGCTGGACGAGCGTTGCCAACGGCTGGTGGTGCGTTGGTCCGACCCGGAACGATCCATCGCCAGGTTCGGCAGGCTCAGCCTCGACCCCACGGTGGTGTCGCGGTGGCTGCCGGACGACCCCCGGCTCGAGCTCGACCTGGGCTCGGGCGCCGGTCGCTGGCGTTTCCCCTCCGACCACTGGGCGACCCATCTGGCGGTCGGCCGGGCGGGGCTACGACCGTACGCCGCGATGCTGGCAGCCAACCCGGGGCGGACCCCGCACGTGGTGGTCATCGATGACGGCCTGGCCAGCTACGGCGAGCCCACCGCATGGCTCGACGACGGGAGCGTTCGGCGGCCCCGGAACCGGCCCGGAGCCCTCGGTCGGGCGGTGGTCGAGCTCGGGCATCGCGCCATCGCGGGTGATCGGTGGGCGCTCTACACCCGGACCGCAACCCGGTGGCAGGTCGATGAGCAGGTCGCCGCAGAGTTTCGTCGCCGCCTCGGGGAGGTCCCGGTCGTCGACCCGGACCGGGTGGTCGTGCTCAGTCAGCCCCGGGGTCAGGTCGGTCCGCCCCGGAGCCGAGCGGAGGAGTTGGATCGCGTCAACCACCAGGCCCACATCCGTCGTCTCGTGACCCGGGTCCGGGCCGAGGGCAAGCAGGTCGTGGTCCGTCCCCACCCGATGGAGGATCCCCGGGCCTACGACGGTCTCGACGTGATCGCCGGGGTCGGCCCGGCCGAGCTCGATCCCGCCGTGGTGTCGGCCGCCGAGGTGATCGGCGAACCGAGCACCACCCTGGTGAACCTGGCAGCCCTGTACGGGCGTCGCGCACGGCTGGTCGCACCCCCGGTGACCGGTGGGGCCCCCGTGGTGCTGTCGCAGACCCAGGCCGAGCTGGTCCGGACCTTCGTCGATGACCCCGACCTGACCTGCACGGAGCCGATGCTGGCCCGCCCGGTCGCCCTGGTGGCCTGAGTCGGGCCGGTGACTCCACGACTCGAGCAGATCGCGCGTCGGATCGCGCGTCGGGGATCGTTGCAGCAGATGGACGGCGTCGCCCGGTGGGTCGGCGCGGTCTCTCCGCCGCTGCGTGACTATCGGCTGATGCGGGTGGCCGCCGTCACCGGCGACCCCCACCTCACCGAACGGCTCGCCCTGTCGCTCTCCCGCGGCCGGGCCAGCCTGGACCGGATCCGCACCGCGGTCCGCACCCTGGCCCACACACCCCACGACCCGTCGGCTCGCCAGGTCCTGGCGCCACTGCGCCGCCACCACCTGGAGTCGTTGGGATGGCTGTTGTTCAACCAGGCCAGCGCCGCCGAGGACCGCACCGACGCGCTGCACCTGTTCGAGTGGTGCCGTCGCCGGTGGGGTGGCGCCGCGCTCAGTCGTACCGGCCGCGCCACCTGGATCGAGGCGTTGATCGGCCTGGGACAGCACGAACGGGCCCGCCGAGCCCTGGTCGAGCCGATCACGACCGATCGTCGGCTACGCATCGACGCGGTCAATCCGTACGTCGACCGCGCCCTGGAGCGGGTCTCGCCCGAGGCCGAACGGAGGTGGCTGGCCGAGTTCAACCGCTACTACGTCCCCGCCGGGCTGAGCCCGGTGCGGCTGGAGTCCGGGGTCGCCGACCCGTACGACCGGCTGGTCGCCGACACACCGACCCGTCGCGAGGTGGCCGGCCCCTTGGTGAGCGTGGTGATGTCGGCGTACCGCCCTGACCACCGCCTGCTGACCGCCGTACGGTCGGTGCTCGCCTCCACCTGGACCAATTTGGAGGTGCTGGTCTTCGACGACGCCTCGGGTCCGCAGTACGACCAGGTGCTGGCGGCCGCCGCCGCCCTCGACCCGCGGGTCGTCGTGGACCGGATGGCCAGCAACGGCGGGACCTACGCGATCCGCAACGCGGCCCTGGACCGGGCCCGCGGCGACTTCGTGACCTTCCACGACTCCGACGACTGGATGCACCCGGACCGCCTCGCACTCCAGGCCCAGCACCTGCTCAGCCATCCGCTGGCCCCGGCGAACCTGACCATGAGCCTGCGCACGACCACTCGTCTCGAGCTGGTCAACGCCCGCAGCCTGGGCCTGAAGATCTGCGAGCCCAGCCTGATGATGCGCCGCAGCGTGGTCACCGAACGGATCGGGGTGTTCGACCGGGTCCGCAAGGCCGGGGACGCCGAGTTCCGCCAACGGATCGAGGCCGGGTTCGCCACGAAGGTCGAGGCGTTGGCGCCCACCGTGCCGCTGACGCTGCAGCTGGTCAGCCCGGACTCGCTCAGCGGCGGTGACATCCGTCGTTATCGGGTCAGCCTGGACCGGCGCCTGCACCGGGCCTGCTACGAGGCCTGGCACCTCGACCAGCGCGCCCGCGGGCTCGTGCCGCGGATCGAGGCGGACGTTGACGGCGGTGTGCGGCCGTACTACGCCCCACCGACGATCAGTGGGATCAGCCCGGCCGAGCCGCCGCAGGTCTGCGTGGACTGTGACTGGTTCGCCGCCCCGGCCAGGGAGCAACGACGTCAGGTGGCCCGGGCCGAAGCACTGGCCCGCAGCGGTCTGCGCGTGGCGTTGCGGCAACGCCGTGACCCCCACGCCGACGGTGATCCTCTTCTCACGCCACACCCGACCGTGATCCGGGCACTCAACCGGGGACGGTTAGGGTTCATCCATGGTGATGACTGAGCCACCTGACGCTCTGGGTGAGTTGGCGCGACAACACGGCCTGCGCAAGGTGGGCGAGCGGCCCGGCCCGATCGCTTACCTGAAGTCCTTGTGGGCTGCCCGCAGCCTGCTGTGGGCGATGGCGAGTGCGAAGTCGTACAACCAGTACCAGAACAACTACCTGGGCCAACTGTGGACGGTGCTCAGCCCGCTGACACTGGCGGTGGTCTACTACCTCGTCTTCGGCGTGCTGCTCGACACCAGCAGCGGGACGCAGAACTACCCGGCCTTCCTGACCATCGGCATCTTCATCTTCCTGTCGATGTCGGCGACCCTGACCGCCGGGGCGAACGCGATCCTCAACAACATGAGCGTCGTGCGATCGGTGCAGTTCCCCCGCGCTGTCCTGCCGTTGTCGGTGTCGCTGGCCGAGATGTTGAACCTGCTGCCGGCGATCGGCGTGATGTACGTGATCGTCATCATCACCGGTGAGTCGCTGTCGTGGACCTGGCTGCTGATCCCGGTCGTGCTGGCGTTGATCCTGATGTTCACCGCCGGGGTGTGCATGATCGCCGCCCGGATCGTGGTGGCGGCGCGCGACCTGCGCAACCTGATCCCGATGGCGATCCGGGTGCTGCGCTACGGGTCGGGCGTCTTCTTCTCCGTCCAGCACTACGGCGAGAAGGCCGGACCGGTGATCGGCGCGATCATGGAGTACCAACCCGTGGCGCTCTACCTGAACCTGGCCCGTTCCTGCCTGATGGGTGAGGTGGAGATGACCGCGGACATGTGGTTGGTTGGTCTCGGCTGGGCCGTCCTGTTCCTGGTGGTCGGCTATGTCGTGTTCTGGAGTGCGGAGGATCAGTATGGACGTGACTGAGACACGCCCGGAGGAGACCGCGCCCCACGATCCGGGGTCGTCGCCGAGCACGCCCGAGGAGCCGGGGCCGTCGGTGATCGTGGACGACGTCCACGTCAAGTACCGAGTCTTCGGTGGGCGCAAGCGCAGCACCGCCCCCGAGATGGGCCGTTTCCGCCGCCTGCTCAACCGCTCCCGTGAGCACGTGGGCTCGGTGAGTGAGGTGCACGCGGTACGGGGGGTCTCCTTCGTCGCCCGGCACGGTGAGTCGATCGGACTGATCGGCATGAACGGCGCCGGCAAGAGCACCCTGCTGCGCGCCATGGCCGGGGTGATGCCGATGAGCTCCGGCTCGATCTACATCGACGGCCGCGCGGCCCTGATGGGCGTCAACGCCGCGCTGATGCGCTCGCTCAGCGGTGAACGCAACATCATCCTGGGCGGACTCGCCCTCGGGTTGACCCGGGCCGAGATCGACGAGCGTTTCGACGAGATCGTCGAGTTCTCCGGGGTCGGCGATCACATCAGCCTGCCGATGACCGCCTACTCGACCGGGATGGCGGCCCGGCTGCGGTTCGCGATCTCGACCGCCGCCGTCCCCGACGTGTTGCTGATCGACGAGGCGCTGGCCACCGGTGATGCGGCCTTCAAGGAACGCAGCACCGAGCGGATCGCCAAGATCCGCGAGCAGGCCGGCACCGTCTTCCTGGTGAGCCACTCGTCGCGCTCGATCCGCCACATGTGCGACCGGGCGATCTGGATCGACCACGGCGAGATCATCGACGACGGACCGGTCGACGAGGTCGTGCCCCGCTACAGCAAGGAAGTCAAGCGGCGTCGCTGACCAGCCCGGCCCGCAACATCTCGAACACCGCATCCAGGGACCCGTCGAGCACCGACCAGCCGGCGGGGGTGACCGGGGCGACGCCCATCCCCTCGACCAGCACCCGCCCCGGTGTCGGTCCGACCACGACATCGACCGCGGCCCAGCGCAACTGCGGGACGGCCCGTACCGCCCGTACGGCCAGCTCTGCGACCGCGGACCGGTTGTCGACCACGGTGCTGACCGATCCCAGACCCCCCGGGCCCAGGATCGCCAACGCCTCGGTGGCGGTGGCGAGGACACGGAGGCGGGTGCCGGACCGGTGACGCTGCACGAACCAGGGACCCGAGCCGACCCGCCCCGAACCGACCAGTCCCGAGCCGACCAGCACCGAGGCGTCGTCACCGTCGGGTGCGTCCAGCACCATGGCCTGCGGCCCGGTCCACTCACCCCGGTACGGCACCACGGTCACCGCGCCCGGATGGTCGTGGACGAAGCGGGACCACTGCTGGGGGTTGACCACCCGCCGTCCGGCCACCCGGGGCAGGTCGGCCGCCACCAGGAAGCTGCGGACCAGGCCGTGACGGCGCATCACCCGTCGCACGGCCGACAGGTCGCTGGCGGTCATCGCCTCGACGGTCATCCAGCGGGTCCCCAGGGAGGGTCCCTCGAGCCGACGGATGCTCGAACCGACTGGGGTCACGGTGTGGCCCTGTCGCTCCAACCAGGCGACGAAGGCCTCGGCCAGCGGCCCGCTGGCAAGCTCCGGTGGTGACGGTGGTGTGGCCGGCATCGGGCGACGGCGACGCAGCAGCCGGTCGAGCACACGCCGCGGGGCCGGTGCCGGTGCAGCGGGGCTCGGGGTGGCAGCACTCGCTACGGCCGAGGTGGGTGCGGCGGAGGTGGGTGTGGGGACCTCGGCGCTCGAGGAGGCCATCCGCAGCGCGATCATGTGGCCGGCCACGTCCTTCGGCTCACCGACCAACGGATAGGTCGCACCCCCGATGTCGGCATCGGAGTTGATCTCGATCACGTACGCCCGGCCGTCCTCGGCCACGACGATGTCGCAACCGCCCCAGGACAGTCCGGGGATCGCCGCGACTGCGGCGACTGCGGTCTCCGACACCGTCGGCTCGACCTCGGTGGAGCACTCCAGGGGCTCGCCGCCGCTGCTCAACCCGCCGACGTCCCTGACGGTGATGCGCTCCCCGGGGGCCAGGACGGTGTCCAGGTCACGCCCCTGGCGGGCCAGGTAGGCACTGGTGACGGCGTCGGCGGGGATCTCGCGCTTGAACAGGGCGGGGTTGAGGGCGCGTTCGGCGTTCTTGAGCTCGATGAGGCGGGCGATGGTGTCGGTGCCGTTGCCGGTGACATTCGGCAGGACCCGACGCACGACGCTGACACAGTCCACCTGGGTGGCCAGCACCCGGTACTCCTGGTGGACCGGGACGTACTCCTCGACGAGGATCCCCTTGCCGACCCGGGCGGCCCGGGCGTGGGCGGCTCGGATCTGCTCGGCGGTGGTGATGTTGACGGTGATCCCGCGGCCCTTGTTTCCGGCCCGGGGCTTGACGACCACGGCCCGGCCGAGGCGGGCGGCGAAGGCGATGGCCTGCTCGGCGGTGTCGGCCAGTGTCCCGGCCGGGGTCGAGACCCCCTGGTCGACGAGGAACTGCTTGAGCAGGAGCTTGTCCTGGACGATCCGGGAGCCGAGGTCGGACTCGTCACACTTGTAGCCGTTGACCAGGATGCGCCGATCCGGGAAATGGGCGATGGCGGTGTTCGGCGCCAGCCACTCGACCCGGGCGCCGGCGGCCTCGGCGGCCTCGGCGTTGAGGATCGCCCCGAGGTTGCGCCCGGAGCGGTACTGCGCGAGCACCGAACGGGTCGCCGGGTCGTTGTAGCGTCGGGCACCGTCGCTCGACGTGGCGGCCGGGCTCGGCTCCACCGGTCGGACCGGACGAGTCGGCGGAGCCGGGTCAGGATCTGGCCGCAGACGGCCGCCGACCGGCCAGCTTCCCAGCGGGACGACCAGGTGGTGGCCCAGGTCGTCGGTGTCGGGCGTGATCGCCCCGGCACCAACCGAGCGGCGAAGGAGCTGGTGAAGGATCCGGTCCCGCTCGTCACGGCTGACCGGGCGAGGCTGGAAGTCGGTCACGTGGTTGTCGGAGTGCACCGGATGCAGCCGGAGCACGACCCGTCGCTGTCCGTGCTCGGGGGCACCGATCTCGAGGACGGCCCAGAACCCGTACGGCAGGATCGACTCCTCACGGACGTAGCGGGCGAAACGGCCACCGGACTGGAAGTTGCCGTTGCCCAGGCCGTTGACCACCCAGTGCTGCTCGATCCGGTCGATCTCCTGCACGCAGTGGGACCCGTGGCCCAGCACCAGGTCGTGACCGGACCCGATCAGGGTCTGGCCGAGCACCTGCTGACCCGGGGTGCGCCATCGGTAGTTGGCCCCCCAGTGCGGGAAGGCAATGGTGAGCAGGTCGTCGGGGTCCTCGGCGGAGCGGGCCGGTGGCACGGCGCGCCGCGACAGCGCCGCGCAGCCCGGTGTCGTCTCGCCGGCGTAGAAGCCGTACTCGTGGTCGTGGCGTCGGGAGTACTGGAAGGAGCCGGTGAACCGCAGCGTGCCGCCGCCGTGACTGGCCGGGATCATGACCTGGTGGCCCCGTACGGCTTCGGCGAGGGTGCGTCCGGCGCCGAAGACGTCGATGTCGACCGCGGCCAGCCGGTCCAGGGTCTCGAGCAGTCCGGCGGTGCCGTGGTCGAGGGTGTGGTTGTTGGCCAGCGAGACCGCGTCCACGCCGAGCTCGACCAGGGCCGCCGGGGTGGCCTCGGGATCGGCCCAGTGCAGGTAGGTCTTCCTCCCGTGCAAGGGCGAGGGATGCTGCTCGGGATCGACGATCGGTGTCTCGAGGTTCACGATCCGCACGTCGGCGGCGGCCAGGAACGGGCGCAGGTGCTCGGTGCTGTGGCGGTAGCCGTGCCGGGCCAGCACCGTGGCGCCGGCCTGCCGGTAGCTCTCGCCGAAGTGGAAGTCACCCAGCACCAGGATCCGGTAGGGCTCGATCCGGTAGGGCTCGGGGGTCATCGTGATCACCCCGCCGTGGGGGAGAGCACGGCCAACATGACGCGCAGCTGGTCGATCCGACCGTCCAGCAGGTCGTCGGTGAGCTGGGCGATCGAGCCTGCTGCACCGTGCAGGTCGGCCCGGACCACCCCGGCCAACCGATCGGTGTCGCGGACTCGGGCCACCAGCCCGTACGCGGTCGCAGCGCTCGTGATCACGTCAGCCCCCTGCTCGACGTCAGGGATCGCGTGGGCCTCGAGGACGACCTCGAGGTGCTCGGCGGCCGAGCCCGGCCCGATGCCGTGGCTGGCCAGGTGGGCCTCGACGATCCGGGTGGCCAGCCGATCGGCCAGACCGGGGTCGACCAGCCGCTGCACCCACAGCCCGGGCCGCTCGGAGAGCTCGACCACGGCGGTGCCCGGACTCGCGGCGTCGGCCCGGGGGTCGGCCGTCACCAGGTCGACGGCGACCACGGCCAGCCCGGGGATCGCCCGGGCGCCCCGGAGCGCGATCTCGACCAGGCCCGGGTGCACCTGGTTGGTGATCTCGACACCACCTCGCAGGGTGCCGTCGCCCGGTGCGCCGTCACAGTCGATCACCGAGGCGATCTCGCCGTCGATGACCAGGAAGCGCAGGTAGTGCCCGC
The DNA here is from genome assembly GCA_018715445.1 of Candidatus Avipropionibacterium avicola. Classification (GTDB taxonomy): domain Bacteria; phylum Actinomycetota; class Actinomycetes; order Propionibacteriales; family Propionibacteriaceae; genus Avipropionibacterium; species Avipropionibacterium avicola. The sequence continues at coordinate 12,367 of DVLP01000402.1, forward strand.
TCAGCTGCTTCTCGACCAGGAAGGTGTAGCCCGGCGGGACGACGATGCGCCCGTTCTCCTCGCCGGGCTCCCGCAGCTCGGTCAGTCCGTAGGCGGCCCGGCTGAACCCGGGGCGTTCGGACGGTGGGGTGCGCAGTTCGTCCAACGCCCGGTCCATGGCGGCGACATCGCCCAGACCACTGTGGGTCTCGATGATGCTGTCGCCGACGGCCGGCTTGATGACGACGGGGAATCCGACCTGGGCCGCGAAACGATGGGCGCCGCGAATCCCACGACTCATCGTGAAGGTCGCCCCACGGGGGATGGGTACCCGGTGGCGTTCCAACAGGGCCCGGCGCATCCGCTTGTCCTGGGCGTAGGTGACCGGCGCCAGTCCGCTGCTGGAGGGCAGGCCGTGCACGAAGGCCAGCTCTGGGCCGTCGGAGGCGGGATCGATCGCGGTGACCACCTGGCGGGGATAGACCGACACCTCGAAACCCTTTCCCAGCAGGGATCCGAGCACCAGGGTGCCGTCGACGGCGACCAGGTCAGGGGTGGGCAGGGTTGTCGTGGACTCAGGCACGGGTCAGCTCCTGGGGGATGGACGAGACGGTGGTGAAGGTCTTGGCCGATGGCGCGGCGACGTGTTCGGTGCGCACCGAGGTGACCTTGGCCCGCGACGGGCCGAGCACCGCTGCGGCGGCGAGGGCCGTCGCGGCAGCGGTCTCGCCGCTGACGACCGCGGTGATGGTGCGACGGTTGACCTTGTGCACCCACCCTCGTAGGCCGAACGAGCGGGCGTGGCGCCGCAGCCACGGCACGTAGCCGGTGCCGGACACCCTGCCCTTGATGGTCAGGTGCAGCGAGACCGTCTCGGCTGGCTCGGGGGCGACCTCGAGGCCGTACTGCTTCACGCACTCCTGCATGAAGGTCCGGGCCACCTGCCGTGGTGTGCCGAAGAAGGGGTACTCGCAGTTGCCGATCGCCGCATGGGCGTTGAGTTCGCAGATCCCCGAGACCTGGTCCGACAGGGCGAGCGTGTGGTCCTCGAGCAGGAAGTCCACCCCGCAGAAGGCCAGTCCGGGGATGGCGCGGACCGCGGCCACGCAGGCCTCGGCGATGCTGGGGTGCAGCTCGTCCAGCACATCGGTGGAGTCACCACCCTGGGACAGGCTGCACGAGTTGGACAGCAGCACGTGCTGACCCGCGGTCGGCACCGACGACAGGCTGAGGCCAGCCCGCTCCAGCTGGTAGCGCGCCGCATCGTCGTACATGATCGGTCGTCCCCACAGGTGGGGGTTGAGGCGCCGGAAGGCATTCTTCTGGATCAGCAGTTCGGCGACGCTGTGGATGCCGTCACCGAGCACCGACGCGGGTTCGCGCAGGATCGCGGCGATCACCCGGTCGCCGATCACCACGATGCGGTAGTCCTTGCCCGGGATGTGCTTCTCCACGATGAAGTCCTGGTCACCGAGCTTGCTGTCGGTCAGTTGCCGAAACGCCCGGTCGAGCTCGTCACGGTCCCGGATCCCTGCCACCACGCCGATCCCACGCACACCCATGGCTGGCTTGACCACCACCGGATAGCCGAGCTGGTCGGCGAAGTCCCGCGCGGTGTCGAGGTCGCCGTTGCCGAAGGTACGCCCACGGGGGACCGGGATCCCGGCCCGGTCCAGTCGGATGCGGGTCGCCTCCTTGTGGGTGCACATCGCCAGCGAGACTGCGCTGGACAGCGGCGAACGGCTCCACTTGAAGACCAGGGGTTCGTGGATGCCGTCGGTGGCAGTGAAGGCTCCCTTGGAGTAACGCACGGTCGACATCCCCAGGGCCAGCGCCTCACGCTCCAGCAGGTGTCCCTTGGTGCCGTTGGGGCCCAACGGTTGCAGGAAGGGCACCTCACGGTAGGTGTTGGCCTCCAGCCCGGGCGCCGGGGTGCCGTCGTGGCCCGGCCGTACGATCACCTGGTCGATGACCGAGTCCACGATCGCCTCCCAGGGCATGTCCAACCCCAGACCCGGTCCCGCCAGCAACTGCGCATCCGGGATGGGCGTGCCGTCGTCATCGCTGCGGTGGCCGACGAGGTGTTCGGGTGCGGCGGCCACGGCCAGGTGGAGATGGGCAGCCCGGGCCACCGGACCACTGGCCTCCACGTCGACCAGGCAGGGGCGCCCGCCGCCGACCCGGGCCTCGGCCACGAACCGCTGCGCCGCCACCAGTCCGCCCAGGGCATGGGGTCGGACCGCGATCGCCCGGTCGCGCCCACCGACCAGCCTCCCCGAGCGGGTGGGGTCGTCCGCATCGGTGACGATCTCGATCGTCACCCCGTGGCGCGAGAGCCGATGGGCCAGGCGACGCAGGGATCCCAGCCGGAGCATGTCGCGCACGTTGACCGGTCGACGCAGCAGGATGTGGCGCGGGATCCGGTCCTCGCCGGCCGCCTCGGCCAGAGCCTTCAGCAACTGGAAGGTGCGGGGCAGGCGGGGTCGTCGTTGCAGGTCCAGCCACAGGGCGGGCTCGGCAGGCGTGGTCTCGAGTGCACGGGTGATCTCGGTCAGTGCTGCAGTCGGCTCGACGGTGGACAACCGGATCGGGGTGAGTCGTGACGGTCGGTGGCCTGAGCCACCGAGCAGGTCGGAGACCGACAGTCCGAGACTGCGGGCCACCGTGTCGAGCAGGGCGGTCTCGATCCCGAACAGCGCGCCGCGGAATGGTGCGACATTGTCGGCGAGACCGGCGCGGCGGACCAGGACGCGGGCCAGGTCGCGGACCGTGCGGATCCGACGGTGGCTGCGACGGTCCCGGCGGTCCTGTCGGGCGGCGACCGCGGTGAGCTCGGTCATCACCGCACCGACCGAGCGCAGTGCGGTGCTGCGGTCGTCGACCCGGAGCTCGCGTCCTTCCAAGCGGTGCAGGGAATCCACCAGGAAGGCCCGGGCCCGGTTGCCGTGGTCGCCGGTCTCGGCACCGCGGAACTGGGCCTCACCCAGCCCGTACACCGCTGCGCCGTCGGCGGTCGAGGCATCGACCCGGACCAAGGCATTGGTCAGCGTGCGTCGACGTCCACGCCGGCCGGGCGCGGTCGAGCGGTACTGCAGGGCCTGCAACCCTTCGAGGGTCACCGATGGTTCTGACATGGGCCATCTCTCTGGTCGGTTGGACGGTCAACGGTCGTGGTGGTCACAGCGGGGCCTCGTCCGGCGGCAGCGGTTCCTGGTCGCCACCGACACGGATCCCGCGTTCGTTGTAGTAGGCGCGCACCCGGGGATCGGCGAGCAGCGGTTGATGGGACTGGAGCACGTTCACACCGGTGTTGATGTTGGCCTCCAGGACGACCGGGCCGTCCTCGGTGATGACGATGTCCCAGCCCACGTACTCCAGGAAGGACAGGACATTGGCCGCATGCAGCACCAGTTCCTTGGTCTCGGACCAGAAGGGGACGATCCGCCCGGTGATGTCGGCCCCGGTGTCGGGATGGTGGTCGAACCATTCCTTGACATTGCCGTCCGGGAGCCGGGTGGCCCGCCCGAGGGTCCCGGTCTCCATGTCGATCGGGCTGCTCAGCCCGCCCAGGGTCCAGTTGTCGGCCGGCTCCGAGCGGCGACAGCCGATCCGTTGCACGGCAGCGGCGATGAACGCATCTCCGCCGCCGGTGACGTCGGGCATGGTGAGCACCCGCACGGTGTTGACCGATCCGGGGTGGAGCTCACTCTGCTTGTGGTGTTGGGTGATGCCACGCTCGACGATCATCGGGCGGTTCCTGGTGCTGAGGGTTCGCACGGCGGAGTCGCGGGTGTGGACGGTGCCGTTGATGTTCCACGCGCTCGGCCCGATCCGTCGTACGGCATGGATGTTCTTGCCTTCGGCGCCGGCCATCACCTTGTGAAACAGGACATCGCCCTCGGCGATCTGGTCGAGGTGCTCTGCGGTGCTGACCCGCCCCTCGGCCGGGAACCGGTGGACCTGGTCACGCCAGGCGACACCGACGAGCTCGGCCGAGGGGATCCCCAACGACCGCAGCAACAGGTGGGTGGTCAGCTTGTTGTTGATGACGTCCTGGATCTTGGCGTGCACCATGCGCTTGGTCCGGAAGTAGCGGTGCACATCGCTGAGGTACAGCTGCGGGTCGGTGCGGTCCAGGTCGTACAGCACGGCACTGCGCGACAGGAAGCCATGACGCCACCAGCGCGGGCTGCGCAACCGCATCGGCACCTGCCACTCGCGTTCCTTGCGGACCAGCTTGCGCACGGCGGTCAGGAAGACCCGGCCCGCACGGTACTTGCGGTACAGCCGGATCGGTACGGATCTGCAGGCCTGCACCACTTCGGCGATCCCGCCCCGCTGCTCAACCTGTGACGACACCTGACCCCTTCCGGTCCGGGGCCGCCACGGCAGCGGCCTCCACGATGACGAGGGCGTCGGCCCCGTCCAGTTCGGTCACCACGACCGGCGCCACCCGCCGGCAGACCTCGGCCAACCGGGCCCTGGCGTAGTCCTGGTGTTCGGTCCCTGCTCCGGTCGGCCAGTCCGACTCGGGGATCCACGTCTCCAGGGCCACCCCGGCCCGACGAGCCGGCGACCACCATGACGGTGGGGCGAGCAGCACCGGCCGGAAGGCCGACGACACCGCCACGGCGGTCAACAGGTGCTGCAGCGCCGGCTCGGGCTCGGGTCCGGCCCCGGACACGACCAGCAGCGCCACCGGCGCATCGGCCGGGACATGGGGCCACGGGGGCGCCACCGGGCGATCGGATCGGGCGTCGCCGAGTGCACGGACACCACTGCGGACCCGTACCGCTGCTGCTCGAGCGACACCGGCCGCCCGGCGCAGACCGGTCCAGGAGGAGGGCAGGCGCCGGACTCGTTGAGTGATGGTGTCGCGCAGGTGCGGCCACCGATGCGGGGCCGGCCGTGTCTCGAGTCCCTCGGTCCCCGGGTCGAGGTGGAGGACGCGCCCGGCCCGATGGGCGTGGACCAGATGGGCCAGCCGTTGCTGCAGGTCGGTGCAGCGTCGTTCGGCGGGGATGTCGGCCGGGACGGTCTCGACCATCGTGCCGGCCTGCACGGACGGCCGGTCGGTGAGCACCACCGGGACCGACGGGTCGGCCCAGTCGGCCAGCACGTTAGCCACCTCGGCGGCACGGTCACCGATGGCGCAGACCACGGTGGTCCGCCCGGTCGGCACCGACGGTGGCGTCGCCCCCGGGTGACCGGTCGGCTCGCCGACCAACGCGGCGATGCGCTGCAGGTGGGTGGCATGGCTGAAACGGCGCTCGACCAGCGCGACCCCGCGGGCGGATCGGCGCGCGAACTCGACCGGATCGGCGTACAGCGCGTCCACGAACCCCCGGACCTCGTGGGGATGGCCGTAGGTGACGGCATCGCCGAACACGGGCTCCAACGCCGGGGGAGCGAAGCAGACCGCACCGCTGGCCAGGCCCTCGAGCACGACCCGACCGAAGGCCTCGACCAGGCCGGGATGGTGTTGGTACACGTGGAAGTCGATCCCGGCCAGGAACTCGGGGACCGACATCGCGCCGAAGCCGAAGGTGGTCCAGTTGGCCGGGATCGATCCGAGGAGCTCGGCTGCGCTACGGGCCCCGCCCAGCACGCGGACCTGGTACGCGGGGTCGTCGGGGTAGGCGGCCAGCACCTCCTCGGCGGTGGCGGGCCACTTGGTCCAGTGCTCCCGGCTGTGACGTCCGATCACGGGGCGGTCCGAGACGAAACCGGTCCGATCGACCCGC
>DVLP01000403.1 GCA_018715445.1 Candidatus Avipropionibacterium avicola
TGACGGTGCCGCGGTCGGTCAGGCGCAACCGCTCGGCGACCGCACCGGTCATCTTGTGCACGGCCTCGGGCAGGGTGAGCAGTCCGAGGTCACGGACGTAGCGGCCCAGGGTCCGGACCGAGGCACCGAAGAACCGGGGGTGCGGATGGCGGTCGACGTCGTACCCGACCGCCGAGCCGTCCGAGCCCATGGTGGTGAACCCGCAGGACAGGAAGGCCTGCATGTCCTGCTCGGTGCGGTAGTGCAGCACCACCTGCACACGGTGCCCACCGACCCGGCACAGCTCGAGGACGAGTCCGGCCGGGTCGCGGCGCAGCCGTCGGGCGGCCGCGGCGATCGACTCGCCGTCGACGACCCCGGCGATCCGGTCACCCCGGGAGATCTCGACCCGCTCCCACGCCCACGGGATCCGTCCGGTCACCGGGCTGTGGCCCCACCCCAGCGAGAGGTCCTGGGCGGCCCGGGCGAAGACGTCCGGGTCGTCGAGGCGGTGACGCATGGCCTCCGATCCCCCTTCCAGCACCCAGAGCGGGAGGTACTGGGTCAGGGCGGAGGCCGAGGCGGCGTAGGGATAGACGTCGGCGGCGATGTCGGCCCCGGCGTCGCGGGCACCGGCCAGGGTGGCCACCACCTGCTCAGCGCTGCCCCAGCGGGCGGGATCGTTGATCGCCAGGTGGGAGTACTGGACGCGGACCCCGGTGCTGAGCGCGAGGTCGGCGGCCTCCTTGACCGAGGTGGAGGCTTCGCCGCGGGCATGGGTGGCGTAGAGCGCTCGGTGCTCGGCGAGGACCTCACACAGCCCGACCAACTCGGTGCGATCGGCGAAGCGGGACGGCACGTAGGTCAGACCGGTCGACATCCCGAAGGCGCCCTGCGCCAGCTGGGCAGCGAGCAACCCGCGCAGCTGGGCCAGCTCGGCGGGGGTGAGGGCTCGCTCGGCCGTGCCGGCCACCGCCAGCCGGAGCGCCCCGTGGCCCACCAGCGGTGCCACGTTGAGCGCGATGCCCTGCTCTGTCAGCGCCGCGGCATAGCCGTCCAGGTCGGTCCAGTCCGGATCGATCCGCCGGTCCCCGATCCCCTCCAGCAGGTCGAGTTGGTCGTCACGGCGTCCCGGGGTCAGCGGGTAGGCCGAGAAGCCGCAGTTGCCGATCACCTCGGTGGTGACGCCTTGGCGCAGCTTGCTCTCCCCGCGCCCGTCGAGCTGGAGGCTGACATCGGAGTGGGTGTGGATGTCGATGAAGCCGGGGGTCACGACACGGTCCGTGGCATCGACCACCTCGGTGCCCGCGGGAGCGGACAGTCCGGGGCCGACCGCGACGATCCGGTCGCCCTCGACCAGCACGTCGGCCTGACGTGGCTCGGCGCCAGTCCCGTCGACCAGCAGTCCCCCGGCAATCAGCATGAAACCAAGTCTGTCACGTGGTGGAACCGAAGTTCCACAACGACGCGGTTCCACGAACGACGTGCGATGGCAGGGGGCACAATGGAGCCATGACCACCCCGACCACGATGCCGGCCGCGTTCATCGGCCACGGCACGCCGATGAACGCCCTGGCCGACAACCGCTACACCCGCGCCTGGCGCGACTTCGGACGATCCGTGCCACGACCCCGCGCGATCCTGGTGGTCTCGGCCCACTGGTACACCAATGCCACTGCGGTGACCGGGATGGCGATGCCGCGGACCATTCACGACTTCTTCGGTTTCCCGCGTGAGCTCTTCGAGGTCTCCTACCCGGCCCCCGGCCTGCCCGAGCTGTACGAGGAGGTCGCCGATGCCGCCCATCCGGACTGGGTGGGCTGCGATGTCGACAGCTGGGGCATCGACCACGGCACCTGGTCGGTGCTGCTGCACGCCTTCCCCGAGGCCGACATCCCGGTCGTCCAGCTCTCACTCAACGCGAACCAGAGCCTGGACGAGCACCTGGAGCTGGGCCGCAAACTGCAACCGCTGCGTGAGCAGGGCGTGCTGGTGATCGGCTCGGGCAACATCGTGCACAACCTGGGTGCGGTCGACTTCTCCCGACCCGATCATGGTTTCGACTGGGCGCACCGCTTCGACGATGCTGCCCGCGAGATCCTCACCGGCAACGACGCGGCGGCCGTGGCCGCCCTTGACGCCCATCGCGACTTCGACCTGGCCGTGCCGACCCCCGACCACTACCTGCCGCTGCTGTACGTGGCCGGGCTGGCCGACGGGACGCCGATGCGGTCCCTGGTCGACGGGTACGCCGCCGGGTCGCTGTCGATGGCCGCCTACACCCTTGGCGCGGACTGCCCGACCGGCGACGGGGCGACCGAGGACCCGAGTGGTCTGGTCGCCCCGGACGCACCGGCCGAGCAGAGCAACATCTAGCCCGACAGCTGGTCGACGACCTGCTCGACGGCGACGTCCTCGCGCTCACCGGTGCGACGGTCGCGGACCTCGACGACACCGTCGGCCAGACCCTTGCCGACCACCACGACGGTGGGCATGCCGAGCAGTTCGGCATCGGCGAACTTGACGCCCGGGCTGGCCTTGCGGTCGTCCAGCAGGACGTCGATCCCCTTGTCCGACAGCGATTGCGCGATCTCGGTGGCCTTCAGCAGTTGCTCCTCGCCCTTGCCGGCGACCACCACGTGCACCTGGTACGGGGCCAGAGCCGCCGGCCAGCACAGGCCCTTGTCGTCGCAGGTCGTCTCGGCCACGGCAGCGACCGCGCGGCTGACGCCGATGCCGTACGAACCCATGGTGACGGTGACCAGCTTGCCGTTCTCGTCGAGCACCTTGAGCCCGAGCGCCTCGGCATACTTCCTGCCCAGTTGGAAGATGTGGCCCATCTCCATCCCGCGGGCCAGCTCCAACGGGCCGGAGCCGTCGGGGGCGGGGTCGCCCTCGCGGACCTCGGCGACCTCGATGGTGCCGTCGGGGACGAAGTCGCGCCCGGCGACCAGGTCGAAGACGTGGCGGCCCTCCTGGTCGGCACCGGTGACCCAGCGCGACCCGGTCACGACGCGGGGATCCACCAGGTACCGGATGCCGGTGGCGGAGTCCTCGCCGAGCACGGCCGGTCCGATGTAGCCCTTCACCAGCGAGCTGTGGCGGGCGAAGTCGGCCTCCTCGAACGGGGCCACCTGCACGCTCTCGCCGAGCACGGCCTCGAGCCGCTTGTCGTCGACGGCCCGGTCACCGGGCAGGCCGACGGCCAGGTCCTCGGTGGTGCCGTCGGCATGGGTCAGGCGGAACAGGACGTTCTTGAGGGTGTCGCCGGCCTGCCAGGGACGGTCCGACCGGGGCACCCGCTGGTTCGCGACCGCGACCAGGGTCTCGATGGTCGCCGAGTCGGGAGTGTCCTCGACATGGGCGGCCGGGGCGTCGTCGAAGGCCAGGGGCTCGGGGGCCAGTGTGGTGACGGCCTCCACGTTGGCGGCGTAGCCACCGGGGGAACGGACATAGGTGTCCTCGCCGACCGGCGACACCGCCAGGAACTCCTCCGAGTCCGAGCCACCCATCGCTCCGGACTGGGCCTTGACGATCACGTACTCCAGGCCGAGTCGGTCGAAGATCTTGACGTAGGCGTCGCGATGGGCGTCGTAGGACTTCTGCAACCCGGCCTCGTCAATGTCGAAGGAGTAGGAGTCCTTCATCACGAACTCGCGACCGCGCAGCAGCCCGGCCCGGGGACGGGCCTCGTCGCGGTACTTGGTCTGGATCTGGAACAACGAGAGCGGCAGGTCCTTGTACGAGGTGTAGAGGTCCTTCACCAGCAGGGCGAACATCTCCTCGTGGGTCGGACCCAGCAGGTAGTCACCCCCCTTGCGGTCCTGCAGACGGAACAGGTTCGGCCCGTACTCGGTCCAGCGGTGGGTCGCCTCGTAGGGCTCCCGCGGCAGCAGCGCAGGGAAGCTGACCTCCTGCGAGCCGATTGCGGCCATCTCCTCACGCACGATCTGCTCGACCTTGCGCAGCACGCTCAGCCCGAGCGGCAACCAGCTGTAGATCCCCGGCGCAGCACGACGGATGTAGCCGGCGCGGACCAACAGACGGTGGCTGGCGACCTCGGCATCGGCCGGGTCCTCCCGCAGGGTGCGGACGAACAGTTCGGACAGGCGGGTGATCAACGGACTACTCCCTCAACTGGTGGGCCCACTGATGGGCGGCACCACCCTACCGGCCGACTGCCGCCGCCAGCACCAGCGCGGTCCCGGCGTCGGCATCGATCTGCACCTGCAGTCTCGCCTCGGCCGTGAGCAGTGCCGGCAGGCTCAGCACGGTCCGGTAGAGGCACAGATCTCGCCCGTCATCGGTCTGGCCGAGCTGGACCGGATCACTGCTGTAGGTCGCGGTCCAGCCCTGGTGGCGGTAGTAGGAGGTCTGCAGCGGTGACGCATAGCGGGTGAACAGATGTCCCGCGGTGCCGCCGCCGGTGATGGGCTGTACGGCGATCTCGCCCCGGTCGTCACTCACCACGTAGCGGCCGACCTCGAGCAGTTCCTGCCAGGTGGTCCGGG
>DVLP01000404.1 GCA_018715445.1 Candidatus Avipropionibacterium avicola
CCGTGGTGGGAATCCTCGTCCACCGGGCCACTGCCCGGGGTTGAGAAGGGATCGGCCTCGGCCGGGGTGAAGTCGACGACGCCGCGACGGATCCGTCGGACGAGTCCGCGACAGGTCTCGCGAAGCTCCGACGAGCCCGACGCCGTACCGACCTGATCGGCGAAGTCGATGATCTGGCGCACCCAGCGCACGAAGTCGCCCGCTGTCAGGCCTGAGCGTTCCAGGACCCAGGCCAGCGGCCGTCCGGCCGCCCAGTCGAAGATCGCGCGGGCAAAGCCGAGGTCGAGGTCACGGGCCCGCTCCAGTCGGGCGTCCCGTTCGGCCAGGGCGACCTCCCGGGCGATCCGGGTGATCCGGGTGACGGCCTCCTCGCACGCCTGGTCAGGCATCCGTGGACGGCGGAAGCCGTCGTCGCCGCGCGATTCGAAGACCAGCGTCGACAGCACAGCCCCCAATTGTGGCTCGTCCAGCTCGTCGAACACCCCGTCGCGGATCGCCTCGGCGGTCACCAGGTCGAGCTCGTTGTAGATCCGGGCCAGGGTGCGACCGGCATCGGTGACCGACTCGCCACCCGGACCGAGGTGGCCGAACGACTCCAGCACCAGGCAGATGCGGTCGAAACGTTGGGCGATCGTGTTGGTGCGTGACTCCATCTTCTGCTGAGTCCGCTGGTTCTCCCGCTCCAGGGCCAGTGCTCGTTCGGCGATCCGCGCGTGGGCCTCACGGTCGGGGCAGCGGTGGCAGGGGTGTTGGCGCAGCTCGTGGCGCAGATCGGCGATCCGCTCCGAGGTCTCCGGATCCACCGCAGCCTTGACGGTCGGCTGCTCCGGATCGATGCTCGCCAGCCGCGACTGCAGCGCGGCGTGCAGGCTGCGTCGGGAGTGCGCATCACGCGGATCGAACTGTCGCGGCACCTTGACCCGCGCCGAGGGTTCCACCGGTACGGGGAAATCGGTCATCGACAGCCGGCGCACATGCTTCTGCTCGGTCATCACCTGCGGGCGGGGATCGTTGCGCTCCCCCGACCGGGCTGCCTCGAGCACCACCGCCCAGCCGGACGACTTGCCCGCCGGCACCAGCACCACGTCACCGCGGACGAAGGACCGTACGGCGTCGATGGCCTCGGCACGACGGTCGGCCTTGCGCTGGCTGGCCGCCTCCGACTCGACGCGCGAGATCTCCTCCCGTAGTTGGGCGTACTCGTGGAAATCTCCCACGTCACAACGGATCTGGGCCCACAGCTGCTCGGCTGCCTCAGTGTTGCGGGCCACCCGGCGGGCCAGGCCGACCACCGAACGGTCCGACTGGAACTGCGCAAAGCTCAACTCCAGCAGGTTTCTCGCGCGTTCCCGACCGACGCGTTGGACCATGTTGACGGCCATGTTGTACGTCGGGCTGAACGACGACCGCAACGGATAGGTCCGTCGTGAGGCCAGACCGGCGACCGAGCGTGGATCGAGTCCCGGTTGCCACAGCACGACGGCATGGCCCTCGACATCGATGCCGCGCCGCCCCGCCCGTCCGGTGAGCTGGGTGTACTCACCGGGGGTGATGTCGACGTGGGCCTCGCCGTTGTACTTGACCAGCTTCTCCAGCACCACACTGCGGGCCGGCATGTTGATCCCCAGAGCCAGGGTCTCGGTGGCGAAGACGACCTTGGTCAACCCCGCCAGGAACAGCTCCTCGACGCACTCCTTGAAGGTGCCGAGCAGTCCGGCATGGTGGGCGGCGATCCCTCGTTCCAGGCCTTCGGCGAAGATCGGCCACTCGAGGGCGGCCAGGTCGGCGTCGGTGAGCCCCTCGATGTGGCGGGCGGCGATCCGACGGATCGCCTGCTGCTCCCGTTGGTCGGTCAGGCAGACATCGGCGGTGACCATCTGGCGTACGGCGGCATCACAACCGGCGCGGGAGAAGATGAACACGATCGCGGGCAGCAGGTTGGCCCGCTCCAGGGTGGTCACCATCGCGGCCCGGCTCGGGGTGAGGCGTGGCCCGCGCTGGCGGTGGTCGCGGTGGGCGGCGCCGCCGTACGCACCGGATCCGTGCCCGGGACGACGCTTGCCCTTGCCACTGCGACCACGGGGACGGCGGGCATCGTCACGGACCGCACGCGACTCGGACTTGGCGATCTGGACCAGGGACGGGTTGACCTCGGCCCGGCGATCACTGGGCAGCACCTGGGCGGTCGGGGCCTCGTGGGCGAACAGGTCGTGGAGCTTGCGCCCGGCCATCACGTGCTGGAACAGCGGGACCGGTCGACGCTCACTCAGCACCACCTGGACGTCACCACGGACCTCACCGAGCCACTCGGCGAACTCCTCGGCATTGCTCACCGTGGCCGACAGGGCCACCATCTGCACCGACTCGGGCAGCCCGATGATGACCTCCTCCCAGACCGCACCCCGGAAGCGATCACCCAGGTAGTGGACCTCGTCCATCACGACGAAGCCCAGCCCGGTGAGGGTGGACGAGCCGGCGTACAGCATGTTGCGCAGCACCTCGGTGGTCATCACGACCACCGGGGCCTCGCCGTTGACGGAGCTGTCGCCGGTGAGCAGACCGACCTTGTCCGCGCCGTGCCGGGCGACCAGGTCGTGATAC
>DVLP01000405.1 GCA_018715445.1 Candidatus Avipropionibacterium avicola
GCCGCGCAGGTCCTGGCTGAGGTCGCGGATCGCGCGGATCGGGTTCTCGCAGCTCAGGTCATGCATCGGCACCTGCTGCTCGATCAGGCGCAGCACCAACTCGGTCGTGCCCACCTTGAGCCGCGTCGTGGTCTCGCTCATCGAGGAGTCGCCGACGATGACGTGGAGGCGACGGAACCGTTCCGGGTCGGCATGGGGTTCGTCGCGGGTGTTGATGATCGGGCGGCTGCGCGTGGTCGCCGAGGACACTCCCTCCCAGATGTGCTCGGCCCGTTGGCTGAAGACGTAACGGTGCCCGCCACTGAGACCGGCCAGCAGCTTGCCGGCACCGGCGATCAGTTGGCGCGACACCATGAACGGCACCAGCAGGCTGGTGTAGGCGCTGAAGTCCGCCGCGCGCGGGACCAGGTAGTTCTCGTGGCAGCCGTACGAGTTGCCGTGACTGTCGGTGTTGTTCTTGAACAGATAGATCTCGCAGGGCTGGCCCTCCTCGGCGAGGCGGCGCTCGGCATCGATCGCGAGCTCGTCGACCATCACCTCACCGGCACGGTCGTGGGCCACCAACTGTTGCAGGCTGTCGCACTCGGCGGTCGCGTACTCCGGATGCGACCCGACGTCGAGGTAGACCCGGGATCCGTTGCCCAGGAAGACATTGCTCGACCTGCCCCAGGCCACGACGGCACGGAACAACGAACGTGCGACCTCGTCGGAAGTCAGTCGACGGGGGCCGTGGTGCTCGGAGGCGACGCCGTACTCGGTCTCGATCCCGTAGATCCGTCGATCCACCTCAGGCACCGACCAGGTCCATCAACGCACCGAGCTCGTCACGGGTCAGGTCACGGTGCTGACCCGAGCCCAGCTTGCCGAGCCGCACCGGGCCGATCTGGGTCCGGGCCAGGCGGCGGACCGGGTGGCCGACCGCTTCGAAGGTGCGTCGCACGATGTGGTTGCGGCCCTCGTGGAGCACGATCTCCACCATGCTGCGGTTCTCGGTCCGGCTGGTGACGCTCACCTTGTCGGGGCGGACCGGGCCGTCGTCGAGGGTGATCCCCTTGCGCAGCCGGGCGAGGGTGGCGCCGTCGACCACGCCGGAGACCTGGGCGAGATAGGTCTTGCGGACCTCGTACGAGGGATGGGCCAGCTTGTGGGCGAAGTCGCCGTCATTGGTGAGCAGCAGCAGGCCCTCGGTGTCGGTGTCGAGACGTCCGACGTGGAACAGTCGCTCCCGGTGGCCGACCAACAGGTCCGACAGGCAGCGGCGGCCTTCGGGGTCCTCCATGGTGGAGACCACGCCGCGCGGCTTGTTGAGCACCAGGTACTGGTGGTGTCGCGGCGGCGGGATCCGGGAGCCGTCCACCCGGATCACGTCGGTGTCCGGGTCGACCCGCATCCCCTGGACGGTGACCGGGGAACCGTTGACCTCGACCCGTCCTTCGTCGATCAGTTCCTCACAGGCGCGGCGCGATCCGACCCCGGCCGCAGCCAGGACCTTCTGGAGGCGTACGCCTTCGGGCTCAGACATGGTGATCCGTTCTCAGTCGACACGACGGGCTGACGTCAGGGTGACGGCAGCGGTGTTGCAGTCCTGACGCTACCCATTGTGCCGCCGGTCGTCGCCCCACCCCCCATCGGTGGGCGGCTATCGTCGGTCCATGAGCACACTCGACGTCCTCTTCCTCGGCGGCACCGGCACGATCAGCACCGCCTGCGTCCGCTCGGCCCTGGCGGCCGGGCACCGGGTCACCGTCCTCAACCGCGGATCGTCCGAGGCCCCGTCAGGGGCCGAGTCCGTCGTCGGTGACGTCCGCGACGCCGACTCCCTCCGCTCAGCCCTGGACGGTCGGTCGTACGACGTCGTCGCCGACTTCCTGTCCTTCGTGCCCGACCACGTCCGGACCGTCCTCGACGTGGTCGAGGGCAGCACCGGGCAGTACATCAACATCAGCTCCGCCTCGGCCTACGAGAAGCCCCCGCGCTACCTCCCGGTGACCGAGTCGACACCGCTGAGGAACCCGTACTGGCAGTACTCCCGCGACAAGATCGCCTGTGAGGACCTGCTGGTCGCCGCCCATCGGGAGCGGGGTCTGCCGATGACGATCGTGCGACCGTCCCACACCTACGACGATCGTCGCCTGCCCACCATCGGCAAGTGGAACGACATCGCCCGCATGAGGGCCGGACGGCCTGTCGTGATCCATGGCGACGGCACCAGCCTGTGGACCGTCACCCACGCCGACGACTTCGCCGTCGCCTTCACCGGGCTGCTGGCCAACCCGCAGGCCATCGGCGAGGCCTTCACCATCACCGGTGACCATGCCCCGACCTGGAACCAGATCTATCGCTGGCTCGCCGAGGCCGCCGGGGTCAGTGATCCGGAGTTCGTCCACATCGCCAGCGAGACGATCGCCCGTTTCGCCCCCGACCTCGGTCCCGGGCTGCTCGGCGACAAGTCGCACTCGATGGTCTTCGACACCTCACGGGTCCGACGGCTGGTGCCCGGGTTCGCGACCACCATCACCTACGACGAGGGTGCCCGCCGGGTCATTAACCACCTCGACGCCCACCCCGAGCTGCAACGGGTCGATCCCGACCTGGACGCACGGTTCGACGCGATGATCAGTCACGTTCGTCGGGACTGACCGGCGAAGCCGGCGAAT
>DVLP01000406.1 GCA_018715445.1 Candidatus Avipropionibacterium avicola
CGAGGGGCCACCACCACACACTGCAAGGAGACCTCGCGTGACACCCGTGCCTGACCGCCACCTCTTCGGCCCCGGTCCGAGCAATCCGTACCCGGCGGCCACCTCGGCCCTGGCAGCACCGCTGCTGGGCCACCTGGACCCGATCTTCCTCGACATCATGGACTCGGCCTGCGACGGCCTGCGCTCGGTCTTCGGCACGAACAACCGCCGCACCCTCCCGCTGAGTGCGACCGGGTCGGCCGGGATGGAGGCCGCCTTCGTCAACCTGGTCCACCCCGGCGATGTCGTGGTGGTCGGGGTCAACGGCCTGTTCGGCCAGCGGATGGTCGAGGTCGCGACCCGCTGCGGCGCCGAGGTCGTCGCGGTGGAGCACGAGTGGGGCACACCGATCGATCCGGACAGGATCGCAGCGGCCCATCCGAACCCGGCGATCATCGCCGTGGTCCATGCCGAGACCTCGACCGGCGTGCGCTCCGACCTGGCCGCGATCGCCGCGGTGAAGGGCGATGCGTTGTTGGTCGCCGACACCGTCACCTCGATCGCGGGCATCGAGCTGCGCTGCGACGACTGGGGTGTCGACGTCGCCTACGCCGGCACCCAGAAGTGCCTCGGCGTCGCCCCCGGCCTGGCACCGTTCACGATCAACGAGCGCGCCTTCGCCCGTCGGGTGGTCGATCCACGCTCGTGGTACCTCGACCTCGGCCTGCTGGGCGGCTACGTCGGCGAAGCCGGCCGGAGCAAGCAACGCACGTACCACCACACCGCCCCGACCGCACTGGTGGCCAGCCTGGAGGCAGCCCTCGACGTGATCCTGTCCGAAGGGCTGGAGCAGGTGTGGGCCCGTCACGGCGAGGCCGGGACGATCCTGCAGGACGGCCTGCAGGAGATGGGCCTGGAACTCTTCGCCGCCGAGGGTCACCGACTTCCCGAGCTCACCACGGTCACGGTGCCCGACGGGGTCGACTCCGCTGCCGTACGGTCCTATCTGCTGCAGCGCCACAACCTCGAGATCGGTGCCGGAGCCGGCGAGTCCGCCGCCACGGTCTGGCGGATCGGACTGATGGGTCACAACGCCCGTCCCGACCGTGCCCTGCTGGTGCTCGCCGCACTCCAGGACGCTCTGGCGAACGCCTGAGGCACGGCATCGCCCCATCCGAACCATGCCACCGGTCCAACCCATGGCACCTGTCCGATCCATGGCATCGGTCCCCCACTCCGGGCTCGATGGTGTCGACTGGTGACCGATCGATCGAGGAGGACGACAGTGACGACAGTGGCGCAGACAGAGGTGCAGTGCGATCCCGGATCCCGTCCGGAGCTGTGGCAGGGCGCGGTCGAGTGGACCGCGGTGGACGACGGCTGGCAGCCCTGGCGGTTGCTGCCCGAGGAGGAGCCGTACGCCTATGCCCCCGAGCTCTACGCCCGGGCCCGGGCCGGTGCCGGCGTGCGCTTCGTGGCCGATGTCACCGCCGAGCGCCTCGAGATCGAGCTGTCCGGGGCGTCGGAGGACCACAAGCCGGTCGACATCCTCGTCGACGGTGAGCTCGTCTCGCGCCAGCCGGTCGCCGAGCGCACTGTCGCGACCCTCGAGCTGGCAGCCCCGGGCCGGGTCGAGGTCTGGCTCCCCCATGCCGGGGAGTGCCGCGTCCACGGGCTGCGCCTGATCGGGCCCTCAGCGACGGCCACGCCCGCCACGCCCCGTACCCGATGGGTGACCTACGGCAGCTCGATCACCCAGGCCAGCGCCAGCCCCGGCCCGTCGCAGACCTGGCCGGCCCTGGTGGCCCGCAACCTGGACTGGGACCTGACCTGCCTGGGGTTCGGCGGCCAGTGCCACCTCGACCACGCGGTCCGCACCACGATCGACCAGTTGGAGGCCGACATCGTCTCACTGTGCCTGGGGATCAACATCCAGGGCGGTGGCACCTTCAACCCGCGGACCCTGCCCGGCCAGCTGTCGAGTTTCGTCCGCGGCGTACGCCGGTCCCATCCGCAGGCCCCGATCCTGGTGATCTCCCCGATCATCTCGCCGGCCCGCGAGGACACCCCCAACGCCGCCGGGTTGAGCCTGTCGCAGATACGCGAGCTGGTCACCCGGGTCGTCACCGACCTGGTCGAGGCCGGCGACGACAAGCTCCACCTGGTCAACGGGCACGAGATCTTCGGTGCCGACGACCTCGCCATGCTGCCCGACGGACTGCACCCCGACGGCGACGGCTACGCACTGATGGCCGAGCGACTGGCGCCGAAGCTGTCGGCGATCGCCCCCGTGAGCTGACCCGGCGCACGATCCGTGGGATGCCCGCGGCGCGTCCGTGGGATCAGGCGGCGCGCCGGGCGTTGCGACACCGAGGGCGTCAGGCCGATATCCTGTCGCGGTGAGCTTCCGCCTGTATGACACCGCCGCCCGCGAGGTCCGCGACTTCGTGCCCGTCGAGCCCGGCAAGGTGTCGATCTACCACTGTGGACTCACCGTGCAGTCGGCACCGCACCTGGGCCACATCCGCAAGGAGGTCGTCTTCGACGTCCTGCGGCGCTGGTTGACCCGTACCGGCCATCAGGTGACGGTGATCGCCAATGTCACCGACATCGACGACAAGATCCTGGCCAAGTCCGCCGAGGCCGGTGTGCCGTGGTTCGCCCATGCCTACCGCTTCGAGCGGGAGCTCCACCAGGCCTACGCCGCCCTCGGCTGCGAACCGCCCACCTACGAGCCGCGGGCGACCGGCCACATCCCCGAGATGATCGAGCTGGTCCAAGTCCTGCTCGACAAGGGTCATGCCTATGTCGCCGAGGACGGCTCGGGCGATGTCTACTTCGACGTGCGGTCGTGGCCGTCGTACGGCTCGCTGTCACGCCAGCGGATCGACGACATGGAGCCGGCCGACGATGCCGATCCGCGCGGCAAGCGCGACCCCCGCGACTTCGCCCTGTGGAAGGGGCACAAGCCCGAGGAACCCGTCACCGCGTCCTGGCCGACGCCCTGGGGCCGGGGTCGACCGGGGTGGCACCTGGAGTGCTCGGCGATGGCCGGCAAGTACCTCGGCTCCGTGTTCGACATCCACGGCGGCGGGCTCGACCTGCGCTTCCCCCACCACGAGAACGAGCTCGCCCAGTCGAGCGCGGCCGGCCACGAGTTCGCGCGGTACTGGATGCACAATGCCTGGGTCACCGCGGCCGGGGAGAAGATGAGCAAGTCGCTCGGCAACGGCGCCCTGGTCTCCGAGGTCACCAAGCAGTACCCGGCCCGCGCCGTACGGTTCTACCTCGCCCAGCCGCACTACCGCTCCGCGATCGAGTTCTCCTCGACCTCGTTGGAGGAGGCGACCACCGCGCTGCAGCGCATCGACCACTTCGTCGACCGGGCCCAGGAGCTGGTCGGCACCGTCGACGGCACCGGCGAGCTGCCCGAGGCCTTCGTGACCGCGATGGACGACGACCTGGCCACCCCGACCGCGGTCGCCGAGATCTACGGCGCGGTCCGGCAGGGCAACCAGGCGCTCGAGTCCGGTGACACCGAGGAGGTACGGATTCAGCTGACCGCCGTGCAGGCCATGCTCGACGTGCTCGGCCTGCGCGCGGCCGACCCCGTCTGGTCCGCCGCCGATGCCGCCGACGACCGGTTGGAGCCGGTGGTCGACGGCCTGGTCCGGACCCTGTTGGACCAGCGCGAGGCGGCCCGGGGCCGCAAGGACTGGGACACCGCCGATGCGATCCGTGACTCCGTCGCCGCGCTCGGGTTGACCATCACCGACACCCCGGACGGCCCACGGTGGAGTCTGTGAGCCGTCGGCACCTGCCCCGCCCCGGGGCACACCCGAGCAAGGAGACCTGACATGCCCGCTGGACAGAAGCCCCGTCCCGGACGCAGCCGCGGCAAGGGTGTCACCGCCGGTTCGGGAGGACGCAACAAGCGCAGCCTCGCCGGTCGCGGCCCCACCCCGAAGGCCGAGGACCGTCCGTACCACAAGGCCCACAAGGCCAAGCAGGCCCGCCAGGCCCAGGGCGGACGTCGCCCCTCGACGAACCAGCGCCCACCGGCCGGGCCGGAATGGGTGGTGGGGCGCAACTCGGTGCTGGAGGCCCTGCAGGCCGAGATCCCGGTGAAGACCGCCTATGTCGCCGAGGGCGCCGATCGCGACGAGCGGTTGCGCGACATCCTCAAGATCGCCGCGGCGCGCAGCATGCCGCTGCTCGAGGTGACCCGGGCCGAGCTGGACCGCCTCACCGGTGGCGCGGTGCACCAGGCGGTGGCGCTGCAACTGCCGGCCTACGAGTACCTCCACCCCGATGACCTGCTGGCCACCGCCCTCGACACCGACAACCCGGTGGTCGTGGCCCTCGACCACATCAACGATCCGCGCAACCTGGGCGCGATCATCCGCTCCGCAGCCGCCTTCGGCGCGACCGGTGTGGTGATCCCGGAGCGTCGCTCGGCCGGGATGACCGCGGCAGCGTGGAAGACCTCGGCCGGTGCCGCCGCCCGCATCCCGGTGGCCCGGGCCACCAACCTGAACCGGGCGCTGCAGTCGTTCTCCAAGGCCGGGTTCACCCTGGCCGGGCTGGACGCCGAGGGTGGCACCGACATCGGCTCCCTCCCGGGGGCCTCGGGACCGGTCCTGCTGGTGGTGGGCAGTGAGGGCTCGGGCCTGACCCGGCTCGCACGGGAGGCCTGTGACCACCTGGTCCAGATCCCGATCGCCACCGAGGTGGAGTCGCTCAACGCCGGTGTCGCTGCCGGCGTCGCCCTGTACGAGATCAGCCGCCAGCGGTGACCCGGGATCCCCGTCCGACGGTTGGCGTCCGAACGGGTGGCGTCCACCATGTGGCGGTCCCGACACACCACCTTGACCTCAAGTGGACTTGAGGTCATAGCGTGATGGTTGTGGCGGTCGGTCGAGGCACAGACCAGCGCGTGCGAACCAACCTCGACCGGCCACCACGACTCCCGATGACAACCTCCACGCCGTCTGGGCCGTGTGATGGACATGATCGGAACAGAGCCCACTGAGCAGCAGCAGGTCATCTCGCGTTGGATCCGGATCATCGGATCGGCGTTCATCGGGGCCGGTGCTGGCCTCGGTCTGGTGATCTGCCTCGTCATCAATCTGACCGCCCCGCGCCGCACGAGTGGCTGCATCGCCAGCAGTGCGCCACACCCGATGGGTGCGTTGATCATCCTCGCCGCCGTCGGTGTCATCGTCGCACTGCTGGCCTTCGCCCGCACCACCAACAGTGCCCTGATCGGCAGCCTGCTGCTGGGCGCCGCCGGTCTAACGATCCCCGACGACTTCCTTTCCCTGTATGCCTTCCTGCTGGCCGTGGCCATCCTGCTCGTGGCGGTCACGGCGAAGTGCGTGGCCGAGTTCGATCTGCTGCGACCGACGAAGCCCGCGGATGCGGAGCAAGGCTCGGCGACCCCGGCCGACGACTGAACGGCTCGACCCACCCCGAGCAGAAAATGGGTTGATCCTCGCCGCGAGCGTCGGCGAGGATCGACCCGTCGGCACGCAACCGGTGTGCCCCGGAAGAAGGAGGCGTGACATGTCCATCACTGTCACGGGCGTCCCCGCCCACCCGATCACTTCCAGGAGCACAACCCACCATGGACGAACGGTCCACCTCCGCTGACCTGAACGACTTCTCCTTCCGAGCGACCCCTGAGCTGGCCCCCGATCAACGCTGGTCGGCCTGGCCCGACCTCGAGCGACTCTGCAAGGGCCCAGAGCCACGCCCCGAATGGGTCGTGACCGAGGCCGCCGCGATCGACACCGAGCTCGGAATCCTCAAGACAGGCAAGGAAGCCGACTGCTTCCTGCTTGAACGTGCCGTGCCGAGCGACCCCTCGGACCCGGCCTCGCCGCCCACCCGTTCCACCCTGTTGGTCGCCAAGCGCTACCGCGACCTCGACCACCGCACCTTCCGTCGTGCCGACAGCTACACCGAGGGCCGTACGGTCCGACGCAGCCGCGACGTGCGCGCCCTCAACCGCAAGAGCCACTACGGACGCCAGGTCCAGCAGGGCCAGTGGGCGATCGCGGAATGGGCGGCGTTGACCCAGCTGTGGTCGCTGGGGGCGCCGGTCCCGTACCCGATCCAGATCGACGGCACCGAGATCTGCATGGAGTACCTCACCGACGGCGACCAGACCGCGCCGCGGCTGGCCGGGTTGCGACCCACACCCGACGAGCTCGCGACGCTGTACGACCAACTGGTCACCGCACTGGAGCTCATCACCGAGGTCGGGCTGGTGCACGGCGACCTGTCGCCGTACAACGTCCTGGTGAGCAACGGTCGGCTGATGATCATCGACCTGCCGCAGATGATCGACCTGCGGGCCAACCCCAACGGGACCGACTTCCTGCACCGCGACTGCGTCAACATGTGCACCTGGTTCGCCCGTCGCGGCCTGGACGTCGACCCCGATGAGCTCACCGCCCGCCTGGTCGCCCTGGCCTGGTGAGACCACCGCCCGGTCCACGGGTGGGAGACGGTCGGGCCCACTCCGACCGGTAGTCTTCGACCCATGACCGTCACCGTCCCGAGCACCATGAAGGCCGTGGTCTGCCACGGTCCTGAGGACTACCGCCACGAAGAGGTCCCCGTCCCCACCCCGGGGGCCGGCGAAGCACTGGTCCAGGTCGAGGCGGTCGGCATCTGCGCCAGTGACCTCAAGTGCTACCACGGGGCAGCCAAGTTCTGGGGTGACGACACCCGCCCGGCCTATGTCGAGACGCCGGTGATCCCGGGCCACGAGTTCGTCGGACGGATCGTCGCGCTCGACGACGCCGCCCGCAAGCGGTGGGGTGTCGAGGTCGGCGATCGAGTCACCTCCGAGCAGATCGTGCCCTGCTGGGAGTGCCGCTACTGCCGCCGCGGTGAGTACTGGATGTGCCAGAGCAATGACGTGTACGGCTTCCACCACCGCAGCAGCGGGGCGATGGCGCAGTACATGGTGTTCCCCGCCGATGCCTTGGTGCACAGGGTTCCCGACTCCTTGGACCCGGCGCACGCCGCCTTCGTCGAGCCACTCTCCTGCGCCCTGCACGGAGTCGAGCGCGGCGACATCCGCTTCGGTGACGTGGTGGTGGTCGCCGGCGCCGGACCGATCGGCCTGGGCATGACCGCTGGTGCGGCCGCCAAGAGCCCGGCCGCAGTCGTCGTGCTCGACCAGTCCGCCGAGCGGCTGGAGCTGGCCCGCGGTTGCGGCGCCACCCACACCGTCGACATCAGCCAGCAGGATCCGGCCGAGGTGATCGGTGAGCTCACCGACGGCTACGGCGCCGACGTGTACCTCGAGGCCAGCGGCCACCCGTCGGCGGTCCAACAGGGACTGAACCTGCTCCGCAAGCTCGGCACCTATGTCGAGTACTCGGT
This sequence comes from Candidatus Avipropionibacterium avicola, assembly GCA_018715445.1. Lineage (GTDB taxonomy): Bacteria > Actinomycetota > Actinomycetes > Propionibacteriales > Propionibacteriaceae > Avipropionibacterium > Avipropionibacterium avicola. The sequence goes on from DVLP01000406.1 coordinate 7,378, forward strand.
CTTCGGCGCCCCGGCCACCGTCGACTGGACGATCATCGGCGACGACAAGGAGCTCAACATCCACGGCGCCCACCTCGGCCCGCACTGCTGGCCGGCCGCCCTGGACATGCTTGCCTCCGGGCGCCTCCCGATGGACCGGATCTGCACCCACCAACTCCCCCTGGCCGACTTCCAGCTCGGCCTCGACCTGGTCAGCAGCGGCACCGAATCGGTGAAGGTGACCCTGCTGCCGAACGACGAGAGGACCACCCGGTGACCCCCAGCACCTCCGACTCCCGAGGCCGCCGCTCCCGAGGCGGTGACCGGCAGCGCGCCGACTCGGTCGAGGATGCGTTGCAGCAGCTGATCTCCGATCGTCAGCGCGACGACGACCAGGCCGAGCTGCGGGACCGCCTTGACCAGCTCTACCGCGAGGTCAAGGGCGACGAGGACACCGATGATCCCGATGATGTCGAGGAGGACTCCGAGTACGAGGGGTGAAGGCCCCTCGACGAGCTCGGGGGGCGTTGGG
>DVLP01000407.1 GCA_018715445.1 Candidatus Avipropionibacterium avicola
GCCAGCTGGCCCCGGCCCGCAGGTCGTCGAACCGGCCCGCGATCACGAGCTCAGCCTACGACGTGGCCATGTCGTGACGCGTGACGTCCGGCGGATCGCGGTACGGGATCAGCTGGCCAGCAGTCGGGCAATCTGCAGATGGACCAGGAAGCTCGACTGCATGGCCCGGTCGGAGTGGAAATTGAGCACGACCTGGGCATCGAGGTGCGGGTACCAGAAGGCATGGGTGGCCCACACACCCACGTGGCCGATCGGATGCGGCAGTCCCCGGGCGAACAGGGGCAGCATCTGGTCGAACCGGATCGTCATGGTGCCGGCACCGTAGTGGATCCCGGGACGGAAGCGATTCCTGGTCCTGGTGAGGTGGTCCAGCGTCGTGGGGGAGACCAGGGTGCCGTCGGCAAGGCACCTGAGGAACTGGGCCCACTCGAGCGGTGTGGTCACGATGTTGCCGCCGGCCCAGTCGAGGCTGACGCTCGCCGCTCGGCTGAGCTCGTGACGGCCCAGCCAGAAGGGGGCGATCTCGAGGGCGGCCAGATCGGTGTTGAGTGTCGGATCGTACGGTGTGCTCGCTCGGATCATCTCGCAGGGACCAAAGATCCGTTCCCGAAGCAGGGTGGCGAAGGCAGTGCCGGTGGCCTGCTCGGCGATCAGACCGAGCAGCACCCAGTTGGTGTCGGAGTAGCGATATCGCACGCCCGGTGGTCCGTCGGAGGGCAACCGGGCGGCCTCATCGAGGAGTTCGGTCGGGCTCCATTGATGGTCCCTGTCCCGGGCGATCCCACGGATGGAGGCAGCAGTGTCGTGACCACGACGGGTCTCGAAGTAGTCCGGCAGCCCCGAGGTCTGGGTGAGCAGGTGCTCGACGGTGATGGCTGAGGCCATGTCCACCCCTTCAGCCTGCGACAGGCGCTGAATGATGGTTGCCGGGAGGAGTTCTGCCAAGCAGGACTCGAATCCGAGGTCTCCGTGCTCCACCAGTTGGGCGATGAGGGTTGCCGTCATCAGCTTGCCGGCGCTGGCGGCATGGAACGGGCCGGGATCTCCGAACTGGTAGTGCCAGTCGGGCGCTCGGACGAAAACCTGCGGTGCGGGCAAGACCCCGCGACTGCGCGCCGACCTCCGCCGGGTGATCCGTGCCAGGGTTCGGTCGAGGCCCGCCAGTCGTTCACTGAAGGTCTTCATGGCAACTACCTCCTGGAGAAATATCTACTAGACATGTCTATGAGAGTCAACAAGGTAGGGTGATGGCGTGGCACATGTGATCCTGGGGCTCCTGACGATCGCCCCGCAGAGCTACTACGACCTGCTCAAGGCCTTCGAGGCCGGGGTCTCGCTGTTCTACAGCGCGAGTTCGGGCAGCATCAAACGTGCCCTCGACCGGTTGGCCGGCGACGGGTTGGTCGAGGTTGCCAGCTCGGGGGCACGCGGTCGCAAGGTCTATCGGATCACCGATGCGGGCCGGCAACGGTTCGGTGAGTGGATGAACGATGAGCCCACTGGGGGCGACCTGGAGACGGCCGCCTTGCCGAGGCTGTTCTTCCTCGGTCTGGTGGAGCCCGCTGAGCGTGGACCGATCGTGGACCGGATCACCGCCCGGGCCGAGTCAGAACTCACCAGGCTCGAGGCCCTGGAGGAGGAGCTGGACGCACTGGAGCCGTCCGACGAGCGGCGCGCCCTGCTCGAGTACCAACGGGTCACCCTCGAGTACGGCCTCGGGTCCGGTCGCCACGCCGTCGAGTTCTTTGCGACGCTTCGCCAGCGGATGGCTGACTGGCCGGGGTCGGAGGGCGATCGGCCCCTCGACGGGCTCGGGGTCAGGACTGGGCGAGCAGGGTGGCGCGGGACAGACCGGGGAACCGTTCGGTGACGACGGTGGCGCCGAGCCAGTCGCGTACGTCGTCGAGGCGTCGCTCGACCTGACGGCGACGCCTCGCCGGGACCGACTCGAACCACAGGTGGCGCACCTCGCCCTGCTTGGTCTGGGTCCAGGCGCCGACCACGCGGCCGTCGACCCAGATCGTGGCCCCGGCATTGCCGTTGCGGTCGAAGGCCTCGCGCGCATGAGCTGGGAGGTACCAGTCGCGGTGCTTCCACCCCATCGTGGTGGCATCCAGGGACGGCAGTACGGCGACCCACTCGCCGGTCTCGGGCTCGGGGTCGAGGTCGTCAGCGGCCACCCAGCCCGGCTCGGGCCCGTCCTCCAACTCGACCGGTACGGCATCGGCTGCGGCCAGTGCGGCACGGGTCTGGGTCTTGGTCCATCCCAACCACCACTGGAGGTCGGTGGTGGTGCCCGGGCCGAAACGGCGCAGCCAGTGGTCGACCAGTCGTGCGGCGCTCTCGTCCTGGTCGGGTGCGGGCAGGTCGGTGCCGAGCCAGCGTTCGGTGGTGCTCCAGGCGTAGGCCGAGGTGTGCCAGTCGCCGGATGGGCGGGTACGGACCACCCGGGCAGCGAAGCCCAGGTCGATCAGGAGACGGGAGTGGGTGCTGATCATCGCCGTCTTCGGATTGCCCGGGGTCGACTCGAGCGGGGTGCGCAGCTGGGGTGACGCGTCCCCGACCTGGCGGGTCGTCATCGGGCCTCGGTCGCGCAGCAGCGCCATCACCTCGCCAGCAGCCTCGTCGAACCAGGCCTGGGGGTCGTCGATCCCGTTGTTCGACAGCATTGCCAAGGTCTTGCGACGCTCGTTGGCCTGCACTCGCCGTCCGGAGGTGGCGTTCATCAGGGCCATCAGGTCACGGCTGGCGACCCAGAGGGTGCGCCGCATCACGTGGTGACGGACCAGGGAACGCTGCTCGTACAGGGCGTCCTCGACCGCCGTACGACTCGGGTTCGCCATCCGGGCCCAGGCCGACAGGTGGACCGTGGCCGGGTCGGACGAGTGCAGCGCAAGGACGTCATCGACCACGGTCGCGACGTCGTCGCAGCGTTCCTCGGGCAGCAGGCGGTGGCGTCGGGCCAGCCGGGAGCGTCGTTCGGCCGTGGTGATGATGCGTGAGCTCACCCACCGACCCTGTCGCAGGACGGGGTCGCTGTCCAGAACCGTCGCTCGGATCAGGCCCGCTCGACGCTTCGGGCCAGGCTGGCGTGCAACAGGGCATCGCCGGTGAGCTCGGGATGGAAGGCGACCGCAGTCACGGCGCCGGCGCGGACGCCGACGACCCGGCCGCGGTGCTCGGCGATCACCTCGACCCCCGACCCCACTCGCGTCACGATCGGGGCGCGGATGAAGGCGGCCCGGACCGGGCCGTCGGTGGTGTCGACGGTGGCTTCCTCGGACTTGACCTGCGCGCCGAACGCATTGCGTTGCACGGTGATGTCCAGGATCCCCAACGACTGTTGGCCGGGGGCAGGATCGATGATCTGCTCGGCCAGGGTGATCAGGCCGGCGCAGGTCGCCAGGGTCGGGAGTCCGGCCCGGATCGCCTCGCGCAACGGATCGGTCAGGTCGAAGATCCGCAGCAGGCGGTCGATCGTGGAGGATTCACCGCCGGGCAGCACGATCCCGTCCAGGCCGGCCAGATCCTGCGGGGTCCTGACCCGTACGCCGTGGACCCCCACCGATTCCAGTAGGTCCAGGTGCTCGCGCACCCCACCCTGCAGGGCGAGGACGCCGATCCGCCGCTCGCCAGCCGTACCCGCTCCGGTCACCAGCCGCGCTCGGCGAGCCGGTGCGGGGCCGGCAGGTCGGCCACGTTGATGC
>DVLP01000408.1 GCA_018715445.1 Candidatus Avipropionibacterium avicola
GATGCACACCGTGGAGTCGGCCGCCCGGACAGGGGAGAACGGCGGGCGCGTCAGCACCTGGCTGGGCCGTACCTCTGCCGTACCGGGCCAGTGGTGGCAGGACCTGCAGGACAGTGCCCAACAGCCCGAGGCGGCGGGGGAGGCCGAGCGCAACGCACGCCGCGTTGCTCGGGACTGGGGCCGTTTCACCCGCAACTTCGTGGTCCAGGGCACGGCAGCGGAGTGGGCGCTGTGCTGGCTGGGTGACCTGCGTCGGCGCCTCGGCGCCATCGCCGACGACGCAGGCGCCCGACCCGAGCTGGTCTACTTCCTGCACGACGAGGTGATGGTCCACAGCCCGACCGGGTGTGCCGACGAGGTCGCCACCGCAGTGCGGGCCGCGGCGGTGCGCGCAGGGGAACTGCTCTTCGGCGACTGCGGGGTGGAGTTCGCGCTCAGTGTCGCGGTGGTCGACGCCTACGACCGCGCCAAGTGAGCCTCAGACCGCGACGAACTCGTCCGGGATGTGCTCGGCACCGACGACATGGGTCAACAGCGCTCGGTCGATCCTCGTGCCGCGCCGCAACACGCTGATCTGGCCGGTGGACTCCAGGATGACGCAGGCCACTTCCTGACGATCGCGGATCCCTGCCTGCCGGAGCCGTGCATGGACCTCGTCGACGGTCACATGGGACCGCGACAGGTTCTCCGACAGCAGCTCGGCGCCTGCCATCAGCACCACGGGGCGGGCGTTCACGATCTTGGCGCCGAGATCGAGCCGGCGCAGTTGGCCGGTCAGCGCCTGGAGCAGCACCAGGGTCGCCAACCCCAGCAGCCCGGCGGCCAGTGTCGGGCTGTCACCGAGGATGGCGCGGCCGATCAACGCGCCGAGCGCGATCAGCGCGGCCAGGTCAAAACTGGACAGACTGGCCAACGTGCGTGGTCCCAGGACCCGAACCATCACCACGACGACCACGAAGAAGATCACGCAGGACACGACGACCCTGATGGCGTCGACCCCGTCGATTCCGTACTCAGTCCACATCGGACCAGTCTTTCAGCCGTTGTGACGCAGCCCTCGGCGGTGCCACAACCACAGCGCGCTGCCGGTGACGAGGAAGCCCAAGCTGGCAGCCGCGAGCTGCAGGACGGTCCCGGTCACCAGGGGCGCCACCACCCCGGCCAGGGCGGCGTTGAGCAGCAGCTGGATGAACGACTGCATCGACGCCGCCGAGCCCCGTTGGTGCGGGAAGAGGTCGAGCATCTCCAGCTGCAGGATCGGGAAGCACAGTGCTGCGCCCAGGGCGAGCAGGCTGGGTCCGACCACCGCCCACGGGAGCATCGGCGCCCCGGGCAACAGCGACAACGAGACGTTGAGGATGCCGGCGCTGACGGCGATGACGATCCCGACCGCGGTCAGCCGGGACGCGGCCACGATCCCCGACAGCCGCGAGTTCAGGAAGGCCCCCACCATCATGCCGGCGATCATCGGCACGAAGAAGATCCAGAAGTCCTGGTCACCCTTGCCCAACAGCGACACCACGAAGATCGGGGCCGCGGCGATGTAGAGGAACTGGCCAGCGAAGGTGAACGAGCTCGCCAGGGCCAGACGCAGGAAACGACCGCTGCGGGCCACCTCGACCAGGCCGCCGATCAACGGCGCGATCCGCAGGGGGCGTCGCTCGGACCTCGGGTGGGTCTCGGGCAGCACGGCTGCGGTCGACAGACACATCGCCACCCCGAAGGCCGCCAGGAACCAGAAGATGATCTGCCAGTGGCCCAGCCGCAACAACCAGCCGCCAATGATCGGGGCGATGGCTGGTGCCACCGAGAAGATCATCATGACCTGGGCCATCATCTTCTGGGCCGCCGGACCCTCGTACATGTCGCGGATCATGGCCCGACTGATGATCTGGCCGGAACCGGCCGCAAATCCCTGCAGGGCACGGAAGATCAGCAGCACTCCCAGGTCTCCGGCCAGTGCGCAGCCGATGGAGGCCGCGGCGTAGGCCAGGGTGCCGACGATGATGACCGGCTTGCGTCCCACGGCGTCGGAGATCGGCCCGTGCAGCAGGCTCATCACCGCGAAGCTCACCAAGTACACACTGGTGATCTGCTGCAGCTCGGTGGTGCCGACGCCGAACTCGGTGCCGATGTGCTCGAACCCGGGAAAGACCGTGTCGATGGTGAACGGACCGAACATGGCCAGGAAGGCCAGCACGAGCATGACGCCGACCGTCGGCTTCGATCCGGAAGGGGGCAGGGTACGCACCTGCTCACCCAATCACGCGAGCACGGGCACCCCCGGCCCGGGGTTGGCTGGCTCAGTCGTAGCCGTACGGGTCCTCATGGGGCTTGTGTCCCCGGAACAGCTGGTCGACCGAGACCTTCCCCGCGCCGTACACCAACAGCAGCAGGCAGACGCAGATGGTGATCACGGTGTATTCCCAGCCGTCACCCCACTCACCGTTGAGGTAGAGCCCGCGGTACCACTTCGTCCAGGCGATGATGAGCGCCTGCTCCACCAGGAGCACCCCGGCCACCACGGGGGTCGCGGCCCCGATGATCAGCAGGAAGCCGCCGCCGATCTCCAGGATCGTGGCCCCCAACGCCACCCAGTCCGGGTACGGGGTCTCGGTCCGCCGCAGGTACGCCTCCTGGTAGTTCAGCCCGGTGATCTGCCAACGACGCCAGCCGCGGGCGATCAGGACGACGCCGAGGCAGATCCGCACGATCAGCCACACGACGTGTCGGGTGCCGGCCAGGAAGCGGCTCACCGCGGCCTCATCGCACGATGCCGACCGGGACCGGTGCGGAGTGGATCACCCGGTGGCTGACCGAGCCGAGCAACAGCCCGGTGAACCCGCCCCGGCCGCGGCTGCCGACGATGACCGCGGTGGCCCCTTCGCCGGCGCGCACCAGGGCCTCAGCCGGATCGCCGCTGACGGCCTGACAGGTGATCGACAGGCTCGGGTGGGCTTCGGCGACCTCGTCGGCGATGTCCTGGAGCATCGAGAGGGTGGCCTGCTCGATCTGGTCACCGGCATCGCTCATCATCGGCAGCGCCCAGCCGCCGGCCATCCCGACCATGGTCTGGGGCTGCCAGGCCGCCACCATCGTCAGGGAACGGCCGAGGTGGTCGGCCCAGGAAGCGGCGAACTGGACGGCCTTGCGGCTCTGCTGCGATCCGTCGACACCGACCACGATCGGTCCGACGGCGGCGGTGCTCGCACCCTTGGTGATCACCAGCACCGGGCAGGGGGCGTGGGCCGAGACCTGGATCGCCACCGAGCCGAGCAGGGCGGAGGCCAGCTCGCCGCGGCCGCGGTGACCGACCACGATCAGGTCGTCGGGTCCGGCGTTCTCGATCAGCGCTGCCGGTGCGGTGCCGACGTAGACCTGGGTGGACACATCCTCGGCGCCGAAGGTGCGAGCCAGCTCCTCGGCCTCGGTGGTGACCTCGGAGCACCACTGCTCGACCTCGTTCTGGCTCGGGGGGTCGATCCCGGGGCCCATCGGGACATCCATCGTGGGCAGGTCGAAGGCGTGGACGATCCGCAACGGACTGGGGATGGACTTGGACAGCTTGGCAGCGAACTCCAACGCGGGAGTCGAGGGTGACGATCCGGTGTAGCCGGCGACGATCATGATCCCTCCTCGGATCGGTCCGATGGTGTGGGTCCAACACTACGCGGTCGCCCACGCTGCGATCGGCAGGCAGCCGGTCGTTTCGCCCCGCCGCAGGGGCCCGTCGAGTCGTTTGCCGGAGTTTGTTTGACTGTGGGGGTGACGAAACGTGTGGTGTGCTCGGTCCTGGTGGTGGTCCTGGCCTTGCTCAGTCCTGCCACGGCCCATGCCCAGGACGGTGGGATGCAGTGGTCGGGGCCGCCGGTCGCTGCCTCCAGTGCCGACACCCAACCGTGTGCGGACGTGATGTTCCTGGCCGCGCGGGGATCGCTGGAGGACGGGCCGTACGGCAGCATGGTCACCTCCTGGCGTGACGCACTGGCCACGGCGACCCAGCAGATGCCGGGCCGCGGCATCGGAACGGTCCGCGAGGTCTTCGTCGACTACCCCGCGATCGGGCCTGACACGATGCTGGATGCCGGGCTCGAGGGACTGTTCTTCTCCGAGGAACTGCCGGCCCTGCCGTACCGGGAGAGCGTGACCACCGGCGTCGAGGCGGCCCGTCACGCCCTGACCGACTCCGCCGAGCGGTGCCCCGCGGAACGTTGGGTGCTCGTCGGGTACTCCCAAGGGGCCCAGGTGATGACCGAAGTGCTCGCCGAGCGGACCGAGCAGGACAGCGGCCAGCTGCTGCTGGCGCTGCTGCTGGGCAATCCGGCGCACTACCAGGGCCAGTCCCTGACCGAGCCGTCCGGCGATGCCGATGATCTCGCCGGCGGTCTGACCGCTGCGCTGTACTACATCCGTCATGAGGCAGCCGCCGGACGCCAGGCCGGGGGTCAACCGCAGGCGACCGCCGATGGCGTACGGGCCATCCTGGAGCTGAGCCAGGGCAAGGCCAACTCCGAGGCGATGGCCGAGGCGGCCCGTGGTGCCGGGTTCGAGCTGCCTGCCGCCCTGCGCAGCCAGGTGTTGTCGCTGTGCAACGCCGGCGACGTGGTCTGTGACTCGGGCGGTCTGCTGCGCAAGGTCGTGATCGAGGGCGCCGGCATCGACGGGCTGGTCGACGACTCGTGGGACGCCCATCACGCCTACGGACCCAAGGATGCCGCGGTGGTCGTGGACCGGATCTCGGCGGAGCTGCGGGCCCTGGTGCCGCCGACACCGGCCGAGCCGGGCATCCGCACCGGACCGCTCGATCCGCGGCTGATCCTGGCCGGGGGAGTGGCGATCGTCCTGCTCACCGGGCTGGCGGTCAGCCTGGTGATGTTGTGGCGCGCTCCGAGCCGGCAGACCAGGTCCGCGGCCGACCGGTCAGGTCCAGCTCAGCCGTAGCGTCACCGAGGTCGGGTGGTGGTCCGACGGCACGGGGGTGCGCAGGTCGGTGTCCGAGCCTTCCCGGAAGTTGATGAGCAGCCGCCAGCTCAGCACCTCCACCCGGTCGGTCGGATAGGTGTGCACGTAGTCGAGCCGTCGGGTGCCGTCCACCCCCGGCTTGGCCTTGGCCGCATTGAGGTCCAGATAGGTCTCGTAGTCCGGGTTGAGCCTGGTGTCGGCCGGCGCGGCCGCATAGGCCTCGGGCAGCCCAAGGCTGGTGAGCAGCTTCGGGCCGGACTCGTAGCCACCGATGACGGTGTTGTAGTAGCTGTTGAAGTCGCCGAGCAGGATGACCGGGATGTCGCCGTACCCGGCTGACCACTGTTGGACCTGCTCGGCCATCGCCTGGGCAGCGTGGTATCGGATCTCGTGGCGCTCCTCGGATGCCCCTGACGGGAGGTGGACGTTGAGCACCATCAGTTGCTGTCCGGTGCCGAGGTGCTCCAGACGCACCCAGGTCCCGAAGCGCTGGTGCAGGTAGCCCTCGACTGACGGGTCGAACAGCTCAACCGTGCCGGCGTCGAGTCGGTCGAACTTCGCTGCCTTCCAGATGATGGCCCGTGGCGACACGTCCTCGGTGACGGTGAAGTGCTCGTAGCACCGACCCAGCAGCGTCGTGAGGTCGTCGACCTGGGGCCGTTCGTGGCCCTCCTGGATCGCGAGGATGTCGGGATCGTTGTCGGGGTGGCGAACCATGCTGGCGAAGGCGTTCCTGCGGGTCTGCCAGGTGATGCCCGGATAGTGATCGTCGTACTCGGTGGACAACATGTTGTACGTCGTCACCCTGATGGTGGCCGACGCCTCGGCAGCGGCCGCGGGCGTCGAGCCGGTTGCGGCCAGTGCTGAGGCCGAGGCCAGGGCGGCAGCAGTTCCGAGGACGGTACGGCGGTTCCATGTGGGGGTCATGGTCTGGGTTCACTTCCTGGTGTGGAGCGCAGGTGGTCATGGATGGCCTGCGCGAGGTCGGCGCCGAACAGCCGTGACGTCTCAGCGGTGACTTCGTGGTCATCGGCCGAGGCGTACGGGAACTCCAGTGTCAGATGCATCGCCACCTGGGGGACCGTGTCGAGGAATCCATTGTTCGACTGTAACGGGGCCGGGCAGTTCGCGTCGGTGTTCCACGAAGTGCCGTACGGGGTGTTCGCCGAGCTGCGGTACGGAAGTGGGCCGACGCTGCTCCTCTCCAGTTGGGCGGCAAAGCGCTCCACCTCGGTCCAGATCGCGGCATCGGGTCCACCGACCAGGGAGATGGATTCGTGGTCAGGACCGAACATCCAGGGATCGTGCAGGTCGATTGCCATGTCGATCCTGCCGGTGCGCGGATCACGAACCAGGTCACGGATCGCGCGGACCGAGGCGTAGCGTCCGCCGGTGGGGCCGTAGTCACGGTTGTGGTCGTGCGGTGCCCGGTTCTTGCCCTGGTCGCCGGCCTCGACCCCGTCCTTGTCGACGAACGGGACGATGAGGAACTCCACGTTCTCGCCCAGCCAACGACCGATCGGGTCCACGCCGTCCATGACCCGTGCCAAGACTCCTTCGAGCACCCGACTGGCCATCATTTCGCAGGCGTGGTGGCGGCA
>DVLP01000409.1 GCA_018715445.1 Candidatus Avipropionibacterium avicola
CGACCTTCCACGCCGGCACGAAGGAGAACGTCATCCCCGACACGGCGGTCTTCACCGTCAACATGCGTCACCACGACCAGTCCGTACGAGATCAGGTCACCGCCGCGGCCCGCCGGGTGCTGAACGGCGAGGCGGCGGCCTCCGGAGCACCCGAGCCGACCATCGAGGAGATCACCGCCTTCCCGCTGACCATCAACGATCCCGAGCTGACCGGCACGGTCCGGGGGCTGCTGGCCGCCGAGTTGGGCGATGAGGCGGTCACCAGCCCGGAGGCCCGGATGGGCAGTGAGGACTTCGGGGTGCTCGCCAGCTCCATCGACGTCCCCTCGACCTTCTGGCACTTCGGCGGCTACCCCGACGCCGTGGTCGACGGTGACAGTGCCGTCCCGGCTGCCCACAGCTCGACCTTCGCCCCCGACCCGGAGCTCGCCATCAGTCACGGACTGCGCGCCGGACTCGCCGTGCTGTTGCACCATCTGAACCCTTCGGCGCCCCGATGATGCACCGATGCCGATGACTCCCCCATGTCGATGACTCACCGACGCCTGCTCGCGGTGCTGGTCCTGCTCGTGGGCCTGTGCGGGTGCCAAGCCGGATCGGGCGAGGGGCCGGTGGCCCCCAGCGATCCCACGGTCCACACCGTCGAGACGGTCCACGGGCCGATCGAGGTGCCGCTCGAGCCCCGACGGATCGTGGCCCTGTCGTACGAAACCGTGGGGCAGTTGGCCTCGCTGGGGGCAGAGGTCGTGGGTGCCCCCGGTGATGCCGACGAGCGTGCCCTGCTGGACGAGCAGCTCCAGCGGCACCTGGCCGGGGTCGCCTCGATCGGCCCCGCAGGTGATCCGGACCTGGCGGCGGTCGCAGCGCTCGAGCCCGACCTGATCGTCGGCGATGCCACCACCGGCCCGGCCAGCCCCGATCCGACCAGCCCAGGTCCGGCCAGCCACGCCCAGCTGACCAGGATCGCCCCCACCGTGATCGCGACCGGAGTCGATGCCGGCGACTGGAAATCGGTGGTCGCCACCCTCGCCGACGCCAGCGGGACCGGTGCGCTGCTGACCGTCGTCCGCAACGACTACAACGCCAAGGTCGACGACGTACGTCACCGCTGGTCCGCCGAGTTCGACCGGTGGGGCTTCGCCCCGATCGCCCCCGGCCATCGGGCCTCCACCGTCCGGGTGCTCGGCCCCGACGACCCGATCGGGGCCGTCCACGCCGACCTCGAGCTCCCCCTGACAGCCGGGTTCGGTGCAGCCGCGACCACCGGATCCGACCTGGCCGTCGAGGGGCTCGGCGATCTCCTCGGCCCGACCGATGTGGTCATCGTCCACACCGGAGGCCTGCACGCCGAGCGGACCGGTCGAGGCGCACCGCTGCGCCAGCTGTTCCGTGCTCTCCGCGCGGCCGGGGCCGGTCAGGTCCACGGGATCGAGGCCCCGGTCACCGACTACCGCACGGCCATGGCCTACCTCGACGCCCTCGACCAACAGGTGCTCGCCGAGCTGTGAGGCCCGATCCGCAGACCTGACAGTGATCACTGCGGGACGGACCGTACGATGGGGCCGTTCCATGAGTACCTCCGCCACCACCCCGGTCACCACCGGCCCACGACCCGCACGGCAACGTCCCGCGGTCCTGCTGCCGGGGCTGAAGCGACTGCTGATCGGGGCCTGGGAGCAGAAGGGCTGGTTCAGCCTCGCCGTCATCGGCGCGATCCTGTTCGCCGTCCTGCAGATCGCCACCTCGAGCGTGATCGGTGACGTCACCGAGGACGTGGTCATCCCGTCCTTCGCCGAGGGAGAACCCCTGACCGGGGGGTTGCTGACCGGCGCCCTGCTGATCCTGGGGATCGCCGTGCTGCGGTCGGTGACGGTGGCGATGCGCCGCGCACTCGCCTCGGCCACCCAGTTCTCGTTGCTGCAGACCTATCGTGAGCGACTGGTCAGCGTCTATGCCCGGGTCCCGTTGCTGTGGCACCGACGCCAGTCGACCGGCACCCTGCTCAGCTCGGTCTACGCCGATGTCGAGGCCACCTTCTATGCGATGGGTCCCTTCCCGTTCGCCCTGGCGACGGTCTTCATGGTGGTCTACGCGACGGTCGTGGTGGCCCGGATCGATGCGGTGCTGCTGTTGGTGATGGCCGGCATGGTGCTGCTGCTGATCGGGCTGAACGTGGCCCTGCAACGGTTCGCCGCGCCGATCGCGATCGAGTCGCAGCGACTGCGGGCCGAGGTGGCCGAGATCGCCCACGAATCCTTTGACGGTGCGAATGTGGTGAAGTCGCTCGGTCAGGAGGACACCGAGGAGCAACGCTTCAACCGCAGTGCCGATGCCCTGCGGTCCAACGGGATCCGCTTCGGCTACATCCGTGGCTGGTTCGACCCGGCGATCGACGCCCTGCCCAATGTCGGGATCCTGCTGGTCGCCGCCCTCGGTGCCTGGCGGATCTCCACCGGTCACCTCACCACCGGCGAGCTGGTGGAGGTCTCGTACCTGTTCACCCTGACGTCGCTGCCGATCCGCTCCTTCGGTTGGGTGTTGGGCGACCTCTCGCGCACCGTCGTGGGCGGGGCCCGGGTGCAGAAGATCCTGGACGTGCACGACCGTCGGGAGTACGGCACCACCGAGCTGGCGGACGGTCCCGGTGTGGTGCGGTTCGACCGGGTCGACTTCGAGTACCACGACGACCCCGCCACCCTGGTCGGCGGCGGTGTCACCGGCGAACCCCACGACACCGAGGTACGCCGGGTCCAGGCCGTGCACGAGGTCAGTCTGGTGGCCGATCCGAGCGCGGGTCGCCGTACCGTCGCGGTGGTCGGGCCGACCGGCAGCGGCAAGTCGACCCTGGCGCTGCTCGCGGCCCGGTTGGTCGACCCGAACCGGGGATCGATCACCCTCGACGGGGTCGACCTGCGGTCCCTGACCGACCGGGCGCTCACCGCCGGCGTGGCGCTGGTGCTGCAGCAGGCCTTCGTCTTCGACGACACCGTACGGGCCAATGTCACCCTCGGTGAGGACATCGACGACGAGACGGTGTGGTGGGCCCTCGAGGTCGCCCAGGCCGCCGGCTTCGTCCGCGGCCTCGCCGACGGGCTCGACAGTGAGCTCGGCGAGCGTGGCGGGTCGCTGTCGGGTGGGCAGCGGCAACGGATCGCCCTGGCTCGGGCGCTGGCCCGCCGGCCCCGCCTGCTCATCCTGGACGACGCCACGAGTGCCTGCGACCCGACCGTCGAGTTGGCGATCCTGGACGGGATCCGCCGGGAGATGACCGAGTCGACCCTGCTGGTGATCGCCTACCGCAAGTCGACGATCTCACTGGCCGACGACGTGGTCTTCATGGAGCACGGCCGGATCGTCGCCCAGGGCCCGCACGAGGAGCTGCGACGCAGCACGCCCGCCTACCGGGCGCTGGTCGACGCGTACGAGGAAGCCGCCATCTCCGACGCCTTGTTGGAGGGACGATGAGCGCCCCGACCAGGTCCACCCGGACCACGAAGAAACAGGCCGGGCTCGCCGCGCGGGACGCCGGCGCGCAGGACGGGCTCGAGAAGCGGGCCTTCTCCCGGATCGGTGGCGAGGAGCAGACCGACGAGAGCACCCTGGCCACCATCCGCCGCGGACTCTCCCTCACCCCCGAGGCGTTCCGCGGGGTGTGGCTGACCCTGGTGCTGGCCGGCCTGGCGACCGTCGGCAAGGTGGTCGTCCCGGTCGCGGTGCAGAACGTGCTCGACGAGGGCATCATCGCGCCGTCGGTGCCCGACCTCACCTTCGTCGTCCGCGCCTGCCTGGTGGCGGCCGGTGTCCTGGTGGTCACCGCACTGTGCAACGTCCTGATGAACCGGCGGCTGTTCCGGATGGCCGAGACCGCCCTGGCGACGCTGCGCAAGCGGGCGTTCCGCCACATCCACGACCTGTCACTGCTCACCCAGGGCACCGAGCAGCGTGGCGCCCTGGTGTCGCGGGTGACCAGCGATGTCGACACCGTCAGCCAGTTCATGTCCTTCGGCGGGATCATGCTGGTGGTGATGAGCCTGCAGGTCGTCATCGCCACGATCGTCATGCTGGTCTACTCACCGCTGCTGGGTCTGGTGGTGTGGCTGTGCTACCTCCCGGTCTTCTTCCTGATGAGCTTCGTGCAGAAGCGGATCCGGGCCCGCTACCAACGGGTCCGCACCATGGTGGGACGGATGCTCGGCTCGGTCTCGGAGTCCCTGGTCGGCGCGGCGACGCTGCGGGCGTACGGGATCACCGACAGCAACCGCGACCGCAACATCGCCCACGTCAAGGACGTCCGCGACGCACAGTTCCGGGTACTGCGTCCGCAGTCGGTCTCCTTCATGCTCTCCGAGACTGCCGACGGTGTCTCGACTGCCGTCGTGATCGTGGTCGGGGTCTACCTCGGCACCGGCGCCCTCGGCCTCGACGTCGGTCTGACCGCCGGCCAGCTGGTCGCCTTCATCTTCCTGGTCTCGTTGTTCAGCCAGCCGGTACGGATGGGCATCGAGATGCTGTCCGAGGCCCAGAACGCGGTGGCCGGGTGGCGCCGGGTGCTCGGCATCCTCGACACCCCGGCCGATGTCACCGATCCCGGTGGCGCCATCGACCCGCACACCGGTGAGCGGCTGGCCCCGATCCCGGACGCGACCACCCTGCCCGAAGGTCCGTTGTCGGTGACGGTGCGCGACCTGCGCTACGCCTACCCCAACGGGCCCGAGGTGCTGCACGGGATCGAGGTCGAGATCCCGGCCGGCAGCCATGTCGCGATCGTCGGTGAGACCGGCAGCGGCAAGACCACCCTGGCGAAGCTGCTGACCCGGATGATGGATCCGATCAGCGGTGAGGTGTTGATCGGCGGCAAGGCGTTGGACCGGGTGGGCTTCGCCAGCCTGCGCGAGCGGGTCGTGATGGTGCCCCAGGAAGGGTTCCTGTTCGACACCACGATCGGGGCAAACCTGGCGTACGGACGACCCGAGGCGACCGAGGAGCAGATGCGCGCCGCGGTCACCGAGCTCGGGCTGGGTGACTGGCTGGCGAACCTGCCGCTCGGGCTGGAGACGCCGGTCGGTCAGCGCGGTGAGTCGCTGAGTGCCGGCGAGCGTCAGTTGGTGTCGCTGGCCCGGGCCTATCTCGCCGACCCGGACGTGATCGTCCTGGACGAGGCCACCAGCGCGGTCGATCCGGCTGCCGACGTCCGGCTGCAGCGAGCCATCGAGGGACTGGCCCGCGGGCGGACCACCATCACCATCGCCCACCGACTGTCGACCGCCGAACGGGCCGACATGATCCTGGTCCTCGACGACGGCGACCTGGCCGAGCAGGGCACCCACGCTGAACTGGTCGACCTCCCCAACGGCATCTACGCCGGTCTGCACCACTCCTGGGTCGCCCACCGCAGCGACTGAGAACAGCTGCTCCCTCTGCGGATCCACGCCCTCCCTGCTGACCGACGCACGCTGCAGCGTGGGTGGATCGGCACAACGGGCGTGGATCCGGCCGGGGTGGTGCGCTACCGTGGGCGAACGGCGCTGTCGGGGCGCCTCCG
>DVLP01000410.1 GCA_018715445.1 Candidatus Avipropionibacterium avicola
GTGAGCGCGACATCCTCGCCCTCATTGCGAGGGGCCTGACTAACCAAGAAATCTGCGATCAACTCTGGCTCACCATGCCCACCATCAAGACCCACATCGGCAACCTCCGCGCCAAGACCCAATCCCGAGACCGCGTGCAACTCGCCCTCTTCGCGCTCCGCGCTGGTATCGCCGAACTCACGTAATGCCGGAAGCAACCACGCAGAGTGCGCAACCCCGTGGGCCAGCAAAAGTAGGTGCGTCTGGATCGGCCTGATTCTGCGCTGCTCAGCCTACTCGGATGCGGACTTACCGCTTCGAGGAGGCGGCTTGAGCGAGGTCGAGCCGAGTCCGTGCCAGTAGCTGTTCCCTGATCCTGGTCAGAGTGGTCAGGTAGCGTGAGGGATGGTCGGGTCCGAACAGTTGCGCGGACAGGGGGCGTGGTGGCAGCGCCCTCTGAGGTGGGTGAGTCGTTTCCGTCAGGATCCTGGCACGGCGAATCTGCGCACGTATGCGCCGCTGGTCGAGGGCATCGTGTCCCAGCGCGCGTCGCTGCGTTGCCTCACCGGCGACGATCTTCTGAGACGTTCGGCTGGGTCCGTGTCGATCCGTTTGGACGATGACGACGAGCTCGTGTGCTTTCTCGGCGTGGCGAGTGAGGTGGCGCGGCGTCGGCTGGGGTTGGAGCCGTTCGAGGTGCAGCTGCTCGCCGCCGTGAGCATGCTACGCGGTCGGGTGGTCGATATGGCCACGGGCGAGGGCAAGACGCTGGTCGGGTTCCTCGTGTCCGCCGGTCTCGCCGCGGCCGGCCGGCGCGTGCACGTGCTTTCGGCAAATGACTACCTGGCGGGCCGAGACGCCGATGCCGGGGCACCGTTGTTCTCCGCGTTTGGCCTGACATGCGCCGCGGTCGTCGACGGGATGGGTGCGTCGGATCGTGCCGAGGCGTACCGGGCTGACGTGGTGTATGCGACGGTGCATCAGGTCGGGTTCGATCTGCTGCGCGACCGCCAGCGCCTCCCCGAAGCTCGGCGGCTGGTGCCGGGATTGGATGCTGCGGTGGTCGATGAGATCGACGCCGTGCTGCTCGATGATGCAATGGTGCCGCTGGTGATCGCCGGCGACGCCGACCCGCAACCAGAAGAAGCATCTTTGGCGCAGGTCATCGCGGATCTCACCGAAGATGAGCACTATCAGGTCGAGGGCGACCGGCGCAGCGTCGCGTTCACCGAGGCAGGTATCGCTCGTGTCGAATCGGCGCTCGGGATCGATGACCTATTTGCGCAGGAGCATGTCGAACTGTTGACGGCGGCGCATGTCGCGCTGCACGCGCATGCGCTGGTCGAACGCGACGTGCATTACCTCGTCACCGATGGACGGGTGCAGCTGGTCAACGATGCCCGTGGCCGGGTCGCGGATCGTCAGCGTTGGCCGGACGGTCTCCACGCCGCCATCGAGCGCAAAGAGGGACTGGAGGTGACCGGGCAAGCTGAGATCCTCGACCAGGTGCTCGTGGAGACAGTCGCCCGCGGCTACCGGACCCTCACCGGGATGAGCGGCACCGCTTTGAAGCCGCCGAGCGCCTCGCCGAAGACCTCGACATCAAGACCGGGGTCATCCCCACCCACCGCCCCTGCATCCGAGAAGATGTCCCCGACCGGCTGTTCGTCACTGTCGAGCAACGCGATACCGCGGCGGCCGAGGCCGTGCGTGCAGCCCATGATGCGGGGCAGCCGGTGCTCATCGGTACCGGCAGCGTGGCCGATTCTGAGCGCTTCGCCCGATTGCTCGCCGAGCTGGGTGTCGAAGCGCGGGTGCTCAACGCGAAGAACGACGCTGCCGAGGCGGAGATCATCGCCCGCGCCGGCGAGCACGGTGCGGTCACCGTGTCCACACAGATGGCCGGCCGAGGCGTCGACATCCAACTCGGTCCAGGAGCTGCCGAGACCGGCGGCCTGCTCGTCATCGGGCTCGGACGGTACGACTCCGCGCGCCTCGATCGGCAGCTGCGGGGCAGGTCGGGCAGGCAGGGTGATCCCGGCAGGTCCGTGTTCTACACCAGCCTTGAAGACGACGTGGTGACCGAACTGCTCCGCATCAGCGACCAGCCCCGCTCCATCGCCCCAGACGGGCTGATCGGTGATCGGAAGTTCGCGCGTCTCTACGAGCACTCGCAGCGCGTCGCCGAGGGAAAACTGCTGCAGCTGCACCGCACCACCCGCAGCTACCACACCATGACCGACCAGCATCGACAGGCGATCCTGGATACCCGCGAACGCCTCCTCACCGAACCCGACGCGCTCGATGACTACCTCCAGCAGGTCTTCACCGATACCCCCGACCGGGCGGGCGCATGGTCGGCGCAACGTCGCTGCCTCGCCATGGAAGTCGTGCTCTACCAGCTCGACCGCGCCTGGACCGATCACCTGAACCACCTCGCCGCCGTCCGCGAGGGCATCCACCTGCGAGTTCTGGGTAGGCAGAACCCGCTGGACGAGTTCAATCGAATCGCCGGCGGCTCGTTCCGCAGCCTCGGCAGCGACACCCTCGCAGCAGTCCGGCGGGTTCTCGACAATGCACCCGACGACGCCACCGCCCTCGGGGACCTCGGCCTGCGCCGCCCGTCATCGACCTGGACGTACATGGTCACCGACAACCCATTCGGCTCCGAAGCGGACCGCGTCGTCGCCTACCTCGGAAACTTCATCCGGGGCGGCAGGCCACCGTCGATCACGTACACCTGACCGCCAGTCTCAACCACATCCGCTGCTCCGCCAGCGAAGCTTGGTGCACTCACCGAGGCGATCGATGACGACCACTCGCTCTCGACACCGTTGACGCGATATTACACCGAGGAGGGAACGCCGCGGGGAAGCAAAAGTAGTGCCGTCTTGATCGGGTAGTTCCTGCGGGTCTCAATCTATTGCGGTGCTCGGGCATGAGCGAGACGGTCTCTGTCGGAGATAGGTCAGCACGGCTTGCACGCGTTTGTGGGAGGTCTCGTCGGCGTCGAGGTCGAGCTTGGCGAAGATGCGGTTGATGTGCTTGGCGACCGCCGCATCGCTAACAACAAGGGTCTGGGCGATGGCGGTGTTGGTCTTGCCTTCGGCCATCAGCGCGAGGACGTCGATCTCGCGGGGCGTGAGGGCATCCAGGCGGGATCGGTGGCGCAGCAGTTCGCGGATGACTTGGGGGTCGATGACTTGACCGCCGTCGGCGATGGTGTCGAGCGCGGTAAGGAACTCCTCGACGTCGCCGACGCGGTCTTTGAGGAGGTAGCCGATCCCACCGTCGCCGGTGGTGAGCAGATCTGCGGCGGCGCGGCCGGAGACGATCTGGGAGAGCACGAGGATCGGTTCGGCGGGGTTGACGAGCCGGAGCGCGTGTGCGGCCTGGATGCCTTCGTCGGTGTACGTCGGCGGCATCCGCACATCGACGATCGACACATCGGGATCATGGGCGCGGACGGCGTCGAGGAGATCATTTCCGTTCTCGACAGTGGCGACAACGTCATGACCGGCCGTGTGCAGCAGGCTCTTCAGCCCTTCGCGGATGAGGGCGGCGTCTTCGGCGATCACGATGCGCA
>DVLP01000411.1 GCA_018715445.1 Candidatus Avipropionibacterium avicola
GGGGCGTGACGTCAGCGGCCTGCTGGTGTCACGCCCACAGGTGTGTTGGGGCAGCTCAGGCGGCGAGGGCCTCGGCGGCCGGTGTCGAGGGGCGGCCGATCAGGTCCTGCAGGTCGGTGCTCTGGCTGACCAGGGCGCCTCGGGCAATGGCCGGGTCCATGCCGGCGAACGCTGCTGCGGCCTCGGCGGGCAGGCCGAGGCGCACAAGGCGCAGGCCGAGGCGCGCACCGGCCCCGACGCCGACCAGGTGTGACCGCACGACCACGTCGTCAGTGCAGGCATTTCGTCAGCGCTGGGCGAGCGACATCGCTGTGGAGCCGATGCCGCCCGTCAGAGCCTGACGAAATGGTTCGGCTCAGCGGGTGACCAGACCGGTCTCGTAGGCCAGCAGCACCAGGCCGACCCGGTCGCGGCACTCCAGCTTCGACAGCAGCCGCCCGACGTGGGTCTTGACGGTCCCCTCGGCCATGTAGAGCTTGCGGCAGATCTCAGCATTGGTGGCGCCGCCGGCGATCTCGACCAGGACCTCGCGTTCCCGGTCGGTCAGGACCTCCAGCCGACGGTCGGGCTCGGAGGGACTGCCACTGGGCAGGTGCGGGATGACCTGGGCCAGCAGACGCTTGGTCGCGCTGGGCGCCACGACGGAGTCCCCACGCGCGACGCTGCGGATCGCGGAGAGCAGGTCGTCGGGCTTGGCGTCCTTGAGCAGGAAGCCGGCGGCGCCGGCCTTGAGTGCGTTGTAGACGTACTCGTCGAGGTCGAAGGTGGTGAGCACCAGGACCCGGGCGGGGTTGTCGCTGGCCACGAGCTGACGGGTGGTCTCGACCCCGTCCATGATCGGCATCCGGATGTCCATCAGCACCACATCGGCGCTGACCCGGCGCAACAGGCGCAGGGCCTCCTCGCCGTTGCCGGCCTCCCCCACGACCTCCATGTCGTCGCTGGAGGCGATCAACATCGAGAAGCCACCACGCACCAAGGCCTGGTCGTCGACCAGGACGACACGGATCGGACCCTCGGACACGGCATCAGGGGACTCACTCATGGCCCAATCCTTCCACGCAGGCTTCGGTGGCGGCCTGGTGCTCGATCACGGCGCGCCGACGGAGCCGCATTGCTGCGCCCGGGCATCGGTGCCATCATCGAGACGCACAGGATCGCGGCCCTCGTGGCTCGTCGATGTACGGCACGAAAGGGAATGACCATGAGCATTGGCACCGGAATCGTCCTCTTCGTGATCGGGGCCATCCTCGCCTTCGCGAT
The DNA here is from genome assembly GCA_018715445.1 of Candidatus Avipropionibacterium avicola. Classification (GTDB taxonomy): domain Bacteria; phylum Actinomycetota; class Actinomycetes; order Propionibacteriales; family Propionibacteriaceae; genus Avipropionibacterium; species Avipropionibacterium avicola. The sequence continues at coordinate 1,264 of DVLP01000411.1, forward strand.
CGATGTCGAGGTGAGCTGGGCCGACCTGGACATGATCGGCTACATCCTGATGGGCGCCGGAGCCGTCGTGTTCGTCATCGGGCTCATCTTCCTCATGCGTCGTCGCCAGACCAGCACCGTCACCCAGACCTCGGTCGACCCGTCCTCGGGCACCCAGACCACCCGCCGCTCCACCAGCGCCCCGGACGATCCCGCCGGCCTCTGAGCCGTGGAAGAGCCGGTCAGCCGTACGGCAGCCTGGCCCGTACGACGAAACCTCCGCCGACCCGGGGCTGGGCGATGAGCTGGCCACCATGGAGCTCCAACCGCTCCCGCATGCCCTGGACCCCGCTGCCCTGGCCGTCGTTCTGCGCGGCCGCTCCGCGTCCGTCGTCGGCGATCTCCAGTTGGATCTCGCCGGGCCAGTAGCTGATCGTGACGTAGGCGTGGGCCTGTGGGCCGGCGTGCTTGAGGACATTGGTGAGGGACTCCTGGACCACGCGGTAGGCCGCCAGCCCGATCGCGTCACTGACCTGCGGCAGGTCACCCTCGACGACCAGGGTCGCGTTGCCGGTCCGCTCGGCCAGGCTCGGGATGTCGGCCAGCCCGGGCGCCGGTACGTACTCCTCGCCCTCCTCGCTCTCACCCCGCAGCAGGCGCACCATGGCGCGCATCTCGGCCAGCGAGGTACGGCTGGTGTCGGCGATGGTGGTCAGTGCCTGCTGGGCCATCTCGGGATTCTTCGCCGCCACGGCCTTGCCGCCCTCGGCCTGGACGACGATCACCGACAGGGAGTGGGCGATGATGTCGTGCAACTCCCGGGCGATCCGGTTGCGCTCATGGACCGCGTTCATCCGCAGCTGCTGCTCGCGCTCGACCATGAAGTGACGGTTGCGCTCCTCGGCGGCCCGGTTGCGTTCATTGCGCTGGACCCACGAGACCCGCAACGTGCGGCCGAACAGGTAGGCCGTGCCGACCGCCAGCGCACAGCCGATCATCATGGCCATCATCTCGCCCGGCGACACCGACCAGAGCGCCGTCCAGGAGATCGGGGCCACCGTGGTGCCCAGCAACATCGCACCCTGGGTGATCCGACGGACCAGCACCTCGGCCCAGCGGGCCATCGAGTAGGCGATCACCGGGATCACCAACGTCGTGAAGGTCGGCGCATGGATCGTGGCGGCCACGATCAGGCCGCCGATCGTGGCCAACGCGAGGCTCCACCGCGGCCGGTGCATCCGGAACGCCAGGGACGCGCAGATCATCAACTCACCGAGCAGCCCGACCCCCACACTGTGGGAGGCAATGGTGTACATGAGCACCAACAGCGCGACACCGATCGCGGTGATGATGTTGATCCGGTACCACCGCGCGGGTGGGCGATTGTCCTCGTCGGAGGGCTCGAGGGTGGCGGCGCTCGGTGCTTCGATCATGGCCCGGCCAGCGTATGTCGGCCGAACGGACCGGGCATCAGACCGCAGTCCCATCCGGAGGTGCCGTGGTGAGCCGACGGGACGACTACTGTGGCGGGGTGGATGCACAGCGGGAGTCCCCCAGGTCACGCGTACGGTGGCTGGTCGCCATCGGCGGTGCCGTGGCCACCGGGCTGGCGGCCGGGGCGGGACTGGCCCGGCGTCGGCGACGCCAACAGGAGGAGGCCGAGCTCTGGAGCGAGGCCCGTCGCGCGGACCTGCCGCGGTCGGTGCCCGAACCTGAGTCGGTTGTCCCTGAGTCGACGTCTGCCCCGGACGTCACCGAGGAAGCTGTCGTCGACGAGTCGATCGCGCCGCTGCATGCGGGCGCCGAGGCTGGCGAGGGTGGAGTTGAGGGTGCGAGGCCGCGACGTGCGTTGGATCCGGAGCCCCTCGACGAGCTCGGGGGACGTGAGGAG